>JANWWA010000002.1 GCA_025056565.1 Chloroherpetonaceae bacterium
CGTTGCATCGAATTAATCCACATACTCCACCGCTTGTGCGGGCCCCCGTCAATTCCTTTGAGTTTCAACCTTGCGGTCGTACTCCCCAGGTGGGATGCTTACTGCGTTAGCTGCGACACTGACCCGAAGGCCAACATCTAGCATCCATCGTTTAGGGCGTGGACTACCAGGGTATCTAATCCTGTTTGCTCCCCACGCTTTCGTGCCTCAGCGTCAGTTACCGACCAGAGACCTGCCTTCGCCACTGGTGTTCTTCCCGATCTCTACACATTCCACCGCTACACCGGGAATTCCAGTCTCCCCTCCGGCACTCTAGACTTGCAGTATCGAGAGCAATTCCTTCGTTGAGCGAAGGGCTTTAACCCTCGACTTACAAATCCGCCTACGCACCCTTTACACCCAGTAAATCCGGACAACGCTTGCCACCTCTGTATCACCGCGGCTGCTGGCACAGAGTTAGCCGTGGCTTATTCGCAGGGTACCGTCAGGCTCGCTGAGCGAGTTGTTCGTCCCCTGCAAAAGGGCTTTACAATCCGAAGACCTTCATCGCCCACGCGGCGTTGCTGCTTCAGGCTTTCACCCATTGAGCAATATTCCTCACTGCTGCCATCCGTAGATGTCTGGACCGTGTCTCAGTTCCAGTGTGGCTGATCATCCTCTCAGACCAGCTACCCGTCGTCGGCTTGGTAGGCCGTTACCCTACCAACTACCTGATGGGATATAGGCTCATCCCTCGGCGTTACCTTTGGAGTTGCCTCATCATCTGGTTTTATCCCATCTTTCGATGGGTTATCCCAGACCGAGGGGTAGATAACCTATACATTACGCACCCTTGCGCCGAGTACTCACATTGCTGCTTTCCTCTGGCTTGCATGTGTTAGGCACGCCGCCAGCGTTCGTCCTGAGCCAGGATCAAACTCTCCGTTGTAAAAGAGTTTGAACTTCTGAGCTCCTACACACATTGCGAAAGTCTCCTGCTGAGGAAACTATCGCAATGAACCGCTTTTAGGTTGCTTGACTGGAGTGCCCCAGCCAAACTCTCCTCAAAGCAATTGACTTTTGGCTTCTTGCAACAACTTTTCAAAGAACTGCTTAAATCTTTTCTTCCGCTTTTTGTGCGAAAGGGCTACAAATATACGGCACTTTTTTGGGTTTGTCAAGAGCCTTGCGACTTTTTCTTGCAAATCCTCTGCTCCCCCTCGCCCGTACCGAAAGCCCTATCGCAAGAAAGGGTCAGAAAATTAGCACATGGAGCGATATTTTCCAAATCGATCTTGCTGATTTTTGAGAGACTCTCTAATCTCCTGTATCTAAAGACCGCTACTCAATTGGGTGCAGCAGGTGGCTTTGTGTTTAACCACAGCGCACGCATCGCACTGCCTGTGGCGCCACCGACCGCGCCCACCAGAGCACCTATCAAACCAGTCAGCACCGACAGCCACAGTGAACTGCCAAGCCTTAGCAGGGTTGCTACTTTCGCCGCAATAAGGTCACTGGCGTGAGAGGTGAAGTAGACGGCAGCAGCTGCCCAAATCACACCAATTAGCAAAGCACCAGCGATAAAGCCATTTTTGACACGCTCAATAAAGAGCAATGTGGCAAGTAAAGCAACTCCCCACCAGATTATCCACTGTGCGGAAAACCACTGCAAAACTCGACTAAGCCAGCTGCTGGAATGACCCGGAAATAGTGCCGTTCTGGCTACAATGCCTTGAGCGAATGAGGCAGTGCGTAAGAAGTATAGAGAGTAGTAGCGCCCGTCTGCCCAGTCTATCACTGCATTATCATAAAGTGATGAACCCGGATTCCCTGACTGTCCGCCCGGATAAATGCCCCACGCTTGGACGGTGTCGCCCAGTTGCACCACCATTCGCCATGAAGGGCCGGAGCGCTGTGAAGTCGCATTCACAGTGTTGTAGTTGCCAGGAGTAGCCAGCGTGCGTGAGAAGGCCTCAATTCGTGCAAGATGCTGGATAGTGGTCTGGCGCGTAGCTTGCCACTTCCATAAAGCCCCGAATTCACCGTAGCGCTTGATGAGTGAATCTACGGCTGCACGAAACGAGGTGAGCGCAATATCTTGCAAAGTTTCCTTCTGAGGCGTGCGCGTGTTATCCAAGAATGAAAGCGGAGGATTGCCAGCAATCTGCCAAGCAGTGAGATTTCTAAGCGGTCGAGGTGAACCCTCAGGTAAGTCATCGCTCCAAATCGCAGAGGAGAGTTCCGTAGCCCAAGCCTCAAAAATTGTAGGGGCAATAAGGTCCGGGCGATGCTCAAAATTCCAGCGACGAAGTTCATCAAGACACTGCTGCTCCACGCTTGAGAGTGGCGCAGCTTGCAAAGCACTGAGAAGTGGCGGCAAAATTAGGCGGGCATAGAGATTAACTGCGTCGGTTTGTAGCGCCATCATCTGCTCAGGCGTAATCTGACCTTTGGCAATCCATTCCGACAAACACTCGTTGATGCGCATGCTGCGCTCAAACGGTGCATAATTCCAGCCCAAGTAATATCGGTAGCCTGTGTCGCTGGGTTGCTGATTAGCAGAGCTGACAAAACCGCATGTAGGATTGTGCAGATGCGGCAAAGCCTCACGCGGCACACGCTCGCTAAGGTGTGTGAGCGAGTCTGTTGCGTCTAAAATTGCGGCGCCCTGATAGGGCTTGCGAAGCGGGAAATTTCCGTTGTGCCAGATAGCAATGTCGCCAGATTTGCTCGCAAAGACGAAGTTTTGCGCTGGCACATTGTAGTGTGATAGCGCCTCCAAGTAGTCGGTATATGTCCGAGCACGATTGAGCCTAAGAAATGTCAGAAGCTCATTATTCGGTTCAAAAGCAAGCCAGTGCATGGCTTTGCCTTTGGGCACACGTTCGTCGAAAGGCGTTTCGTGATTTCGGTAAGGAATAGGACCAAAGCGTGTGTAGTAGATGGTATCTATCACGCTCGGCTTACCACGCACCTTGATTTCCTCTACGACGCGTTCCAGTGGCAAGACGCTGTTGCCGTAGCGATATGTGGCATGCGCTTCATCGAGCTGCACATCATACCAGTCTAACACATCAGACTCAGCATTGGTCAGTCCCCAAGCAATGTGAGGGTTGAAGCCGATAATCACACCAGGTACCGATGGCGCCGAAACACCATAGACATTTAATCCAGCACTGTCGCAAACGAGTTGAACTTCATACCAGATAGCAGGCAAGTTCAGGCTAAGATGCGGGTCGCTGCAAAGAATAGGTCTCCCTGTTGCGGTATGCTGACCAGAGACAGCCCAGTTGTTGCTACCGAAGAAGAGGTCTGGTGAGAAGAGTGGTTGACAGTGGCAACTTGAATGGGTACTGACGGTGTCGCTAAGAATGCGAGCCGTGTCAGGCTCAGCAATGCGAGATGGCAAAAGCGTATCGGCGTTCATTTGTGCGCTGGGGGCAATAGGCTGTGCGTAGGGAGGCACGATTGGATAGAGCGCTTTCCAAGTTTGTTCAGGCAGAACCGCAATTGCTTTGCTAAATGCTGCGTCGTTGTTGCGGAATGTAAGGTCAAATGAAAAACTAGCAAAAAGGGCTGCGGTTTTTTCAACTGACCACTCTTCTGGACGATAGCCAAGCAGTTTGAATTCAACGGGTAAAGTTTGTTCGGTCAGTGAGGCAATCCAGGCATTTACGCCCTCGACGTAAGCCGTAACCGCCAGACGGGTTTCAGGATGCAGATTGATGTTTTGGGCAGCGCGCCGCGCAAGCTCAGGCATACCGATGCGACGACGAAAGCGGTCAAACTCCAGCGCGCGCTCACCGACGACTTCGGCTATGCGTCCTAATGCGGCTCTGGCTTGGAAATCCATCTGCCAAAGCCGATGACGAGCCGTCAGATAGCCTTGCGCAAAGTAGAGATCGTGCAAATTGTGGGCGAAGATGTGTGGCACATGCCGACTATCCCAGAGAACTTCAACGGGGGCAATAAGCTGGGGCAGTTCAAGGCGCGTCGGCAGTGAATCCAGCCCACGATGATTGGTCCAAAATCCACCAAAAGGATTAAAGAAAGAGCCAACTGCAGGTATCGTGCCAATGGGACGATAAAGCACATAGGCAAGTGCGCCAGAAAGAACAACCCAGAGGAGCATGCGAACGAGCGTCATAGAACGGAGCGGTCGTGTTTAAGAATTCCGTCACTCGAGTAGCACAGAGAGAATTGGAACGACTGTTTGGTATCACTCATTCCTTTGAAGACTAGGATTGAAAGCGAGATGAAAGCTGCTCTCAAGGTAGCAATCTCTACTGAGCGGTGCAGTGGCGCCTTGCCGCTATGCAATCCTAAAAATTTCCCTATATTCGCAACTTATCCTCTAAGGCAGGCTTATACGCAAGCATCACAAAGCATCAACTTTCTACACAATATAACAGACACGGAACAACAATGGTAATCAAAAAAGAAGTGGATTTAGGGCAAGGTAAAATCCTGCGTATTGAAACAGGCAAACTGGCCAAGCAAGCCGATGGTGCCGCCGTGGTAGGATTGGAAGAGACGATGGTGCTGGCGACTGCGGTCGCAAAAAAGGATGACCCTGTGCCTGGACAAGACTTTGTGCCGCTGCAAGTAGAGTTTCGTGAGAAATACTCAGCAGCGGGGAAGTTTCCGGGCGGCTTTGTAAAGCGCGAGGGAAGGCCGACCGAGAAAGAAATTCTCTCCGCACGCCTTATTGACCGTGCCTTGCGTCCACTGTTTCCAGATGGCTACACTAGCGAGACGCAAGTGATTGTAACCGTGATTTCCTCTGATAAAATTAATGACGGTGATGTATTGGGCGGTGTGGCAGCTTCTGTCGCCTTAATGATTTCTGATATTCCCTTCTACACACCTATGGCAGAGGTGCGTGTAGGCAGAATTAACGGTAACTTTATTATCAACCCCAGCACCGAAGAGCTCGAGCATAGCGATATGGACATCTGCATTGGTGGCACGAAAGACACGATTTGCATGCTCGAGGGTGAGATGAAAGAAATTTCCGAACAAGATATGCTCGAGGCAATCAAGTTCGGGCATGAAGCCATCAAGAAAATTTGCGCTGTGCAGGAGGAGCTGGTGCGAGAGGTTGGCAAACCCAAGCGTGAATTTAAGCCGATTCTGCCACCAGACGATATGAGAGAATTTGTGCGGTCAGTGTGTTACGACAAGCTCTACGCACTGGCACATGAGGCGCTCTCCAAAGAAGCACGTGCCGAAAAAACCGAGCAGATTTACGATGAGACTATTAAGACCGTGCTGGAGAAATACAGAGCAGAACTTACTGAGGAAGTGTTAGCCGCTGCACCCGAGAAAGCGATTTACCTCAATGAAAAGCTCATCAAGCAAGTGATTCATGACCTTGAGCGCGATGCAATGCGCCGCACGATTTTGACTGAAGGAAAGCGTCTCGATGGGCGAGGTTTGACGGACATTCGACCAATTAGTATCGAACTGGGGCTAATTCCACGCTCACACGGCTCTGCACTTTTCACACGTGGCGAAACCCAAGCGCTGGTCTTTCTGACACTTGGCACGAAGAAAGATGTGCAGCTGATTGACACACTCACCGAAGACCCTGAGAAGCGCTTTATGCTGCACTACAACTTTCCGCCATTCTCCGTTGGTGAAATTGGGCGCATCACAGGTGTGGGGCGACGCGAGATTGGACACGGTAACCTTGCGGAGCGTGCCTTGAAGAATATGATTCCTGATGAAAGCGTTTTTCCCTACACGATGCGCGTGGTCTCTGACATCTTGGAATCCAATGGTTCATCGTCTATGGCATCAGTGTGCGGTGGCACACTGGCGATTATGGATGGCGGTGTGCCAATGAAGCGCCCAGTAGCAGGCATTGCAATGGGTCTTATCAAAGAGGGTGACCAATATGCAATTCTCTCCGACATTTTGGGCAACGAAGACCACTTGGGGGATATGGACTTCAAAGTGGCGGGCACGACCGAAGGCATCACAGCGTGCCAAATGGACATCAAAATTGATGGGCTGGATTACGACATTTTAGCCAAAGCGCTCGAGCAAGCCAAAGTGGGGCGCCTACAGATTTTGAAAATAATGTCGGAAGCGATTGCTGCGCCGCGTCCCGAGCTATCTAAGTATGCACCGCGCCTTACTACTATTCAAATTCCTGTCGAGGCAATTGGCACGGTGATTGGCAAGGGCGGCGAGACCATTCGTAGCATTACCTCGCAAACCAATACTGAAATTGACATCGCAGACGATGGAACGATTACAATTGCGGCAACGGATAAGGAATCAGCAGAGCGCGCAATTGCGATCATCAAAGGGCTAACCGCTGAGCCAGAAGAAGGGTCAGTTTATAGCGGCGAAGTCAAAGAGGTGCGTGACGAGCTGGGTGCAATTGTGGAATTTTTGCCTAAAATCACGGGGCTACTACACATCTCCGAGATTTCTCACAAGCGCATCAGAAAAGCCAGCGAAGCCCTGAAGGCTGGTGAGAAAGTCTCCGTCAAACTGATTCGCATTCAACAAGATCCGAAGACGGGCAAGACGAAGTATAGCCTCTCGATGAAAGCGCTGATGCCGCCACCCGAAAACACAGAAACACATCCACCCCGTGAAAATCGTCCGCAGAAAAGACCGCCTTACCGCAACGGCAAGTAACGGTGCGCTAAACGCAGATGGATAAACTGGTCATTCAGGGTGGCAAGCCACTACGCGGTAGCGTGGAAGTCTCTGGCTCCAAGAATGCTGCACTGGCGCTGATGGCTGCAGCGCTGCTGCCTGCCTCAGGCAAAACAATTTTGCAGCGCGTGCCAGACCTACGCGATGTGCATACGCTTGCCGATGTGCTTCGCATCACTGGGGCGCGCGTGGACTTTGAAGACCACACGCTGACCATTTCAGCCGCAAATGTCTCCCATTTTGAAGCGCCTTACGAGCTGGTAAAAAAGATGCGTGCTTCCATCTATGTCTTGGGGCCACTTTTAGGGCGTTTTGGCAGGGCACGCGTGTCACTGCCGGGTGGGTGTGCATTTGGGCCACGTCCAGTGGATTTGCACATTAAGGTGATGCAACTCCTTGGCGCCTCAATTGAGCTTGATGAGGGCTATATCGTCGCCAAAGCCAAGCGCAAGCGATTAGTCGGAGCGAAAATTGATTTCCCACTGGTCTCCGTAGGGGCGACGGGCAATGCCTTGATGGCTGCAGTCTTGGCAAAAGGAGAGACCAAAATCACCAATGCAGCGATTGAACCCGAGATTACTGCGCTAGCAAAGTTTCTGGTTAAAATGGGGGCAAGGATTGAAGGCATTGGCACACCCACGCTGGAAATTGAAGGCGTCGATGAGCTGTATGCCACACGAGAGCAAAACATCTGTGACCGCATTGAAGCCGGCACGCTCTTGGCCGCTGCAGCAATTACGCACGGACAAATTACGCTCACTCACGTTGATGCAAAGGATATGAAGGCCGTGCTAAAGAAATTTCAAGCGGCAGGCTGTGAAGTGAAAGTGAGCGATGATTGCATTACGCTCACGGCACCCAAAGTCTTAGAGCCTACAAATGTGGAGGCGCGCCCCTTTCCAAAGTTTCCAACGGATATGCAAGCGCAGTGGTCAGCACTGATGACGCAAGCCGAAGGCACAAGCCGCATCACCGACCACATCTACTTTGAGCGCTTCAAGCATATTCCTGAACTCAATCGCTTGGGCGCAGACATTGAACTGAAGAAAAACACTGCAGTGGTGCGTGGCGTGAAGCGGTTGCGGGGTGCAAAAGTGATGTCAACGGACTTGCGTGCTTCGGCCAGCCTAATCTTAGCAGGATTGGCTGCAGAAGGCACAACGGAAGTCCTGCGCGTCTATCACCTCGATAGGGGCTACGAGAAAATCGAGCAAAAACTTCGTAAATTAGGCGCACGCATTCGGCGCGAACAATACGATGAGTTCGCTGCACCAAAACCACCTGACGAGGAGTAACTATGAACCGCATACCTTTCGCAGCACTTTTTTCCGCACTGTTACTTGCCACTCTTACTAGTTGTGCCAAGCAAGAGCTGTTTATTGAGGGTGAGATTGTAATGAGCTACGCTAACGCCCCTGACAAGGTACTAATTGACCACCCTGTCTTTTTAATGGCGGACACGGCTGTAGCGCGGGGCTTAGAGCAGTGGCGTGCAGGCTTCAAAGAGGAACTGAAAATCATTGACAGCGCAGAGCAACGCATTCAGTTTACAATTGATAGCCTGCGCAAAGCGATTGCAAATGCAGGCAAAAATACCGAAGCGCTTGAAAAAGCCTTTAAGGCTTATAACGACACGCTAAATCTTTTTTATCTCACGGCTAACAAATACAAAGGTGATGTGCTAAAAACCTTGATTTTGCGCCTGCCAAAAATCAAGGGTATTAAAACGGACCAGCAGGGCAAGTTCCGATTTGATACGAAAACCTTAGGTGCGCCCCTTATGCCCGGCAAATACGTGCTGATGAGTGGCTACGATGCAGAGCGTCAAAGTGGGATTCTCTTCCAGACTGTAGAACTCACCGACAAACCTATTCGCACGCAGCTCACCGTCCGGGACATTGACCCCGTACTAAACTTCTATGTGGAACGCGGTAAAGAAGGCGTGGCGGTGCAGAAGTAAAGCCACAGCAGTGTTCTTTTTCATTAGAGTTTGAACATTTGGTAGTAAAGTAGTATGCATGACGATTCCCGCACTGAAACAGCGCACTATCTTGATGTGCGTCGGCTCTGGCCTTTTGGCAGAAATGTAACGCTGTTTCTGCTCTCGGTGACGCTTGGACTGTTGGCGGTTGCCCTTGTGCCAGAGGGAGAGCTGCCAAAGCCAGCGCTCTACACGCTCTTCATTCTTGTTACCGCTGTTGCACTATGGATAACGGAGGCAATCCCACCTTTTGCCGTCGGCATTCTCATTATGGCGTTTTTAGTGTTTGCAATTGGGAGCCTTCGTGCCGAAGGCGAGCAAATTGATGTGATGCAGTTTGTGAATACATGGTCAAGCCCAGTGATTTGGCTAATGCTAAGCGGCTTTTTCATCTCCGAAGGCTTGCAGCGAACAGGGTTGGATAGAACGCTGTTTAACTTTGCGCTAAGGTCATTTGGTGGCAGTGCGCCGCGTCTATTAGCAGGGTTGATGAGTGTGACCGCAGTGATATCAATGATAATGTCGAATACTGCAACGACGGCAATGATGATTGCAGCAATCTTGCCGCTGCTAAAGGAGTCAAGTAAAAGCGACCCGCTGGCAAAAGATGTGCTCTTGGGCATTCCTGCGGCGGCAGCAGTAGGGGGAATGGGCACAATTATCGGTACGCCCCCTAATGCAATCACAGTCGGCGCACTGGCAAATGTGGGTATCTCTATTAATTTCGTGCAGTGGATGCTTTATGGCTTGCCTGTAGCGGTTGCACTGTTAGCTGCGTCGTGGTGGATACTCTCTCGCTCGCTGGTGGGCAAGGTCATGCATATTCCAGCTATTGAGCCTTGCCACCACGAGCACCCTGAAATGGCACGCCTGCCCAAAATCGTGATGGCAGGCACACTGGTGCTGACGCTGCTACTTTGGATGACCACGACGCTGCACGGCATTCATGTTGCCGCAATTGGCGCAATTCCTATCGTAACACTGACCGTAAGCGGTATTATTCGCGCAAAAGACCTCAGAGCACTTTCATGGGATTGCCTGATGCTGGTCTCAGGCGGTTTGTCGCTCGGACTGGCTATCGAGAAGTCAGGGCTGGCGCAGTATGCCGCAAACTTGCTGCGTCTGGAAAGTGTCAGTCCCTACTTGGTGATTTTGCTTTTGGGCTACATTACAACGCTGGTCTCGAATGTGATGAGCAATACGGCAGCAGCAACCGTGCTCATTCCAATTGGTGCGCTAATTACCCCTGAGTATGCAATGCAGGCAGGGATTGTGATTGGGCTTTCTGCCTCAACGGCACTGCTCTTTCCTGTCTCTACACCACCAAATGCAATTGCTTTCGCAACGGGATACTTGGAGCAACAAGACTTTCGCCGACTGGGTGGATTTTTTGCGCTGTGTGCGCCAGTGCTAATTACACTGTGGGTGATGCTGGTTTCATAAGAAAGAGGCAAATGCAGCATCCGAGCGCAGGGTTAATCTTTCGCATAGAAGCCAACACATATGTGGCTAATAATTTCGCTTATGCTTACAGGGGCGAGCGTAATCGTAAGATGGACAGAAAGTTATGCACAGAATTCGCCTCAGTCTAGCGGTGGAAGGTATAGCGCTTATGTAGAACTGTTTGGTAGTGGGCTATTCTTTTCTCTCAACGCTGATGGATATTGGAGTAACGGATATGGCGCTCGAGTTGGGGGATATATTGATAGTAAGAACTATTGGTTTTTTATTCAAGGCTTTATGTTGACAAATCCAGGCGGTGCTCATCACCTTGAAGTTGGAGGGGGTCTCGGGTTGATGGCATTGGAATTCAACCTCCTTGGTGGCGGAGGAAGCGCATCACCGCCAGATCCACGCGTCTACTTTCCGCTGCATTTAGGATACCGTTTCCAGCAGCCTGATGGCGGATTTCTCTTGCGACTGGGATTTACGCCACTCATTGCGACAAATCGTTCAACGGGTGAGTTGGGCGTGCTGCCATGGGGCGGCTTGTCACTTGGCTGGTCACCATGAAGAACACACTGAATGAAACGCCTGATGCGCTGTGGTTTTTCGCTGCGATAATGCAAGATTTCTCGCATCTCATTCAGATCGCTACGACTTGACAAGCTGCTGCAAATCCTCGAAGAATTTCGAGAAGGGTTTGACTTTGGCGCTTTCCTCGAACTCGTTTTCGGAAAGCACGTAACAACCATCGGTGTCGCATTCCACGATGGCGCGCCCTTTCTTAACTAAGCCTTTGGACTTGGATTTCAACGTTTGGTCTTCATCGGGCGTGGCGAAAAACACGGCAATGTGTTTCTGAGACGCCTCTTGCAAAAATTTGAGT
Organism: Chloroherpetonaceae bacterium; assembly: GCA_025056565.1. Classification (NCBI taxonomy): domain Bacteria; kingdom Pseudomonadati; phylum Chlorobiota; class Chlorobiia; order Chlorobiales; family Chloroherpetonaceae; species Chloroherpetonaceae bacterium. The sequence continues at coordinate 10,965 of JANWWA010000002.1, forward strand.
TTCCAGTAACCTGTTTGCGCAGTGCGCTCTCGGAGCGTAACCTTGCACGAAATCACGCACAAAATTTTGAGAGATTTTGGTTCATAAATCACCATATCGACATCGGGCAAGTGCATTCCTGTTCGCCGTAGTCAATGCATAACTTCCTTTTAATCTGGGCAAGTTCGTCGCTAATTGTTTTAGCGCGTTCAAGACTGTTGCCGCTCACGATGTTTAAGCCTATTGCTTCCACGCTGTCCTGAATGATGTAAAGAATGAGTTTCTCCATATTTTTGCCTTTGAAAGCGCGCCAACTTTGTTCGTGGTCGCCGCCCGAAGTCGGTTTTTTCTCCCAATCTGTCTTGTGTCGCTTCTTGGCTTCCTTCAAAATTGCGGAAATGTGTTGGTAGGCATCATTGCCAAGTTCGGCTTTCTTCTTCAAGTAAAGCTCTTTCAAATCCTCGAAGGTCATTTTGCGCCAATGATGATGTATTCAATCGGGTAGGCTTCCGTATCAGCGATGTCGTTGGAAGCAAATCGACCTGTTTTTTCATCGCGTTTTTGCGGCAAGATTTTGGAGGGAATCTCGCGCACAATCACGCGTTCTAACTTGAAGCCCACAAGTTGCATTTGCTCGGCGAAGACTTCGGCGTTTTGAATCTCCACGCCCCGCAACTTCGTGTTGCCAATCACATAGGCGCACCTGCCGCCGAACTTTAAGATGCGGTAACTCTCGGCGATGACCTCTTGCATATCGACAAAGAACGCCTCGATTTCTTTGGCGATTTTCTTATCGACCGCCGCCATTCTCTCCACAATGCCTTTTGCAATCTCGCTTTTGAGCAAGGGATTTGATTTTGCCGAGCGCAAGAATGTTTGTTTCGGGAAACCAATACGCAAGGCGCTCACGATGCTTTTCAGGAACAAGAGGCGGAAGCGGGTTTAGCTCATAAAAAAGCCCGTCGCTGCTGATGCCATCAAGCCGTGATAAGAGTCTCCGAATTTTCTTTTCCAAGAGCGAGGGTTCAATCGGACGCGCTTTGACTTTGCTGATGAGATAAGCGATTTTGTTGATGTCCGTGCCGCTTGCCATAAAGCCACGAGAGATAGCGGTGGCAATTGTCGTGCCGCTTCCCATAAAAGGGTCGTTAATGTGGGCAGTGGGTTGAGAGATGTATTCGTCCAAAAGTTTTTCCACGAGTTGCGGAATGAATTTCGCGGGGTAGCGGTGATAGTCATGCGTCCATTTGCCCGTTTGCGACGGCGCATAACCAGCAAATGACCACGTGGGGTCAATCGGTTGAGACTGAACCCAATCGCAGATTTCGTGTGCGCTGAAGAGAGATGTCGCAGTGCTCATTCAAGTTTGCGAATTAAAGTGTCTCAAAATGAACTCTGTATTGTGCGGGTTGGTATCGAGGCGAGCGATAGACCTGCCCCGTTAGCTACTCATTCTTCATTCCCAGTGGGAAATCTTAACTCCCCACAAAGCCTGTCCTGCACCGAACCTCAACACTGCGGCGTGTGGTAAAAATACAGAACCTACATTCCTCGCAAGAAGAGGGTTGAGGTTAAAGTGCTGTTTGGTGCCTTGCATTTGCCAAAGGGGGTTTCACGCGACGCTGCGATGCGCCAAAATAGAAAAGCCCGATAATTATCGGGCTTTTGCAGGAAACGTGAATTTAGTGGGCTTAGTTGGTCGCTGGGGCAGGCTGACCTGACTGGTTCGATGCCCCAGAAGGTCGCAGGAACCATAGCAGTGCAACAATAATAACCTGCGGCACATGCACCAGCGCAAAATTTGACCAGCTGATAATTTGCTGTGCATTCAGCACCTCAACGGTCGAGGTAATTGCGCCAGCGACCTGCTCTACGACCACCATCCAAAGCAATTTCTCATACTTGACCACATCGGTCGCAATGATGGCGTAAGCAACCGCCAGAACATAAAGCACCATTCCATACTGGTGGAACACGATGGCTGACTGTGCATTCTCAGCATAGTTTTGCCAGCCATAAAGTGCCGCTCCCCAGTTCAGGAAAATGGTAGAGCCTAAGGCATTCAGCAGCTCCCACGCTGCTAACACCCACATCAAGCCAGAAAGCAGTTTGATTTTGGTTTCACGATTCATATTACTTACCTCCATTTTATCAGGTTAAATGTTAGTGAAAGAAAGAACAGGAAAAACTTTTAGGGCGCAGGCGTTCCGTTGATGATAATCGGTTTGCGAAGCCAGTAGGAGAATCGCAACTGCGGTAGCCAGTTTTTTAGGCGCATCAGGCGTGCGACCAGCAGCAACGGACAAAATGCAATGCACGCTCCACGCTTACCCAAAACAGCTACTGACAACCCCACAACGATGAAAAACACTGCCTGCAAGATGTGCGCTTCCAAAGCCGTGTAATCGAAACCGAAAGGGGCTGTAAGTGAATACATTACCTCAGGACGAATGAGCCATGAAACAGGCGCCCAAAAAATAGCGACCAGCAATACAAACGGTCGCCAAAAGCTGGGATTTGGTTTCCATCGGCGCTTTGCTAGTGGTTCTGCCCAATCCTGTGCAGCGCCTAGCCAGCACACCCAACTGCAGACAATCGGTCCATTCGTAATTGTGATAACGACCACCGCCAGCCAGAATGCTCCACCAACCACTGCCCACACCACGCTCGGCAAACGGCTATCAACCAGAATCAAATTGATGGCAACAAAGATAACCTGCACCAGACGCCGCTGCCGTCGCAATGCTCTGGCTTCTTCTTCCGACGCCACACTTCTCATACTACTTGACCCTGACTCAGTGACGCCAACTCGCTTTTCGTCTTTTCAATGGTGCGCAACGGATACAGTATCCAGAAGAGCGTCAAGGTGAGCACTTGCGCTGAAAAGACCGTCAAAAATTGAGACCAGATAATTGCACCGAACCAAAGCTCCACAACTGCGCTCAGCGCATTGATAACTTGCTGAACCATCACGAAATCAATGATTTTCTGGTATGCGAAAGGGTGCCGTGCAGCCCAAGCCGTTATCAAGCCAATGCTAAGCAGCATCATGCCTTGCTGGTTTCGCACCACGCTATTGGCTTGCATGGCGGCAAGCAGGTTTTGTGCCATTGTGCGGTCGCTGCTAATTTGGGCCGTCCCGATTTCCCAAAAGACAGTAGAGCCTAATCCCCAGAGCACCCAAAGCCCACCAGCGATGAGGCAAAGCAGTCGCAAGCTACCTTGCTGCCATTGCGCGGGCAGAGAAAACCCAAAAATTGTGCACAAGGCCATCTCATCAAGATTGTTAGGTAGCGGTTGCGGCTCTGGTTGCCAGCGCCACAGCGCCCCAGCGATTAGCACATTCAAGCACAAAGATGGAAGCAACTGCGCAAGGAGAAGATGCTGTGTAAGGTAGACATAGACGCCAAGTCCTGCAACCAGCAGATGCGACAGCGCTAACAGGGAAATAAAGGGTCGGTAGCGTGCAGGATGAGAGGCAATAAAAATCGCCAGCACTGCAAGTTGCCCTGCAAAGAAGCCATATTGCCGAATGATAGAATGGGCATATAAGAAACTTTCTTCTCCATTTAGCGGGGTTGGGATAGGAGTAACAAAGTAGGGTGAAGCCGTGTGCGCAAAGAAACACACGCAAATGATGAACTCTATGAAGCGCACAGCGGCTGAAACGAATAGCGTAAGCGTAACAGGCTTATGTATCGCAAGGGAGACGGTAAGGCTCTGGTAAAACTTGCGCGCAACGGCGCGAGAAGGGAAGGACAAATTTGCACTGCTCATACTCCAAATGTGATACTTCAGTGTAATGTTCCTGCGAAATATGCTTAAAGTGTCTAATAAACTCTTCTTTTCCTCAGTACCCTTTTGCCTTGCTTGGCTAAAAGTAAGCGCTTCAGTGCACAATTGCAAGCACTCGCTCATACGCCGCGCGTCTCGGGGCTCCAGATGTATTTGTGCATCTGCAGTTGAAAGCGCACGCGAAGGCGATCAGCTAAAATCCACTCTGCGAGCGTTTGTGGCGAAAGCTCGCCAAAGACCACTGACATCAGCACCGTCAGCCGCTCAGCCAAGCGATATTCTTCCATCACCTTTTTCGACCAGTCATAATCAAGTCGAGAGCCAATGACGAATTTGATTTCATCACTGGGTGAGGCAATCTCCAAGTTGCGATAGTCGTTTCTTTTCAGCATCCCCGATGAAGGGGTTTTCATATCGATGATTTTCTTGACACGTGGGTCAACCTTGTCGACTAAAATGTGCCCACCAGTCTCCAGCATCACATCGTAGCCTAAGTCGCAAAGGCGGCTCATCAGTGGATAGACCTCATCTTGAAGCAGTGGCTCGCCGCCCGTAATTTCCACAAGATTGCAGCCGTAGGATTGCACGGTCTCAATGATGCTTTCCAGTGAGCGTTCCTCGCCTTCATAAAAGGCATACTCCGTGTCGCAATACGTGCAGCGCAAGTCGCATTCCGTAAGGCGCACAAAGACGCACGGCAAGCCCATTCGGCTTGACTCACCTTGAATGGAGAAAAAGATTTCATTAACCTTCAGCATTGCCTCAATATCTTAGCTGCCTATGCTAACGCTAAGCGAGCACGTAACGGTTCTATGCTATACCATACACAAAACACACTGGACTGGCTTAGCGATTCCAACTATGCACGCAGAGAATGCGACAAGGGGTGTGTAAGCACCGCTCACTTGAAGCACAAATGAGGTCTCACTGTTGCGAGGCTGACTCGGCGCTCAGCACATCGTTGAGCGTTTTTCGAATGAGCGACATACCTTCGTGCATCTCACTAAGCGAAAGATTCAAAGGCGGACGGAATCGGACGGAACGCTCGCCGCAGCCCAGAATGAGCAACCCGTTTTTGTGGGCTTGACGAATGAAGCGGTCGCGCTCTGATTTGGTGCGCAAGTCAAATGCGCACATTAGCCCACGCCCGCGCGGATTGGTTACAACGCCTCCGAATTCTTCCGACAGCCCTTGTATTTCTCTTAGCAAGGCGGCGCCCACTTGGCGTGCGTTCTCGAGCAAGCGTTCCTCTTCAATGATCTCAAGATACTTTTTGCAGCGTAGCATATCGACCAAGTTGCCACCCCACGTTGAATTGATGCGGCTTGGCACATGGAAAACGTTATCTTCCACCTCATCAATGCGGGCACTGGCCATAAAGCCGCACACTTGGGTTTTCTTGCCGAAAGCAATCATATCAGGCAGGCATAAATCTTCGTGCATCGTGCAACCGCCGTCGTTACGAAAGGTGCAGGTTACTCCGTCGGGCAGCATGCATGGCTCAGCCACGGGATTAGCCAGCACTTGCTCAGCCGCCCACATTGTGCCAGTGAGTCCAATGCCTGTCTGCACTTCGTCGAAGATGAGCATCGCGTCATTTTCCAAAGTAAGCACACGCAGGGCTTGGAAAAATTCGCGGCGGAAGTGATTGTCGCCGCCTTCACCTTGAATTGGCTCAATGATGATAGCTGCCACATCGTCTTTGTGTTCGTGGAAAGCACGCTTGATGTCTTCTATGGCTGCGCGCTCAATGCGTTCGAGTGCTTCACGGCGTTCATCTGTGAGCGGAAAAGTAATTTTGGGATTCTGAATGCGTGTCCAAGCAAACTTTGGGAAAAGGTCGGTTTTGACGGGGTCAGTGTTGGTCAAAGAAAGCGTGTAGCCACTCCGCCCGTGAAAGGCTTCACGAAAGTAAATGACGTGGTGACCGCGTTCCGTGCGATAGCCCTTGCGAAAATTTTTTCGCACCTTCCAATCAAAGGCAGCTTTAAGTGCATTCTCTACAGCCAAAGCCCCACCAGCAATCCAAAAGACATACTTCATACCTTTGGGCATAGCCAGTTGCCGGAAGGTCTCCACAAACTCTGCCATCTCAACCGAGTAGACATCGGAGTTGGAGGGGTTGACCACCGCCGCATAAAGTAGTTTGTTCAAAAAAGCCTGATCGCTCCATATCTTTGGATGATTAGCCCCCACAGGTGCAGAGGAGACGAAGGTGAAAAAATCCAACATAGCGCGATGTGTGCGAGCATCGTAAAGGTAACTGCCTTTGCTACGCTCCAAATCCAAGACCATCTCTAATCCGTCAACCAGCATGCTTTGTGCGAGCCGTTCATGCACCATCTCAGGCGAAATATGCACAGGAGAGAGAACTTGTGCCGACATACTGATGCCTCCAGATTTGGGTTCTGTGAGATAGAACAAGAAAAGAGTTTTGCTGCAATAAAGCAAGTTTGCAAACGAAGCAACTTACTGCCACCTAATCGGGGTTAGGCAAAAAGTCTGAGCGGGACTTCGCTTCAGCGATGCTCAGTGGCGTGGCTTTAGGAAGTTGGCTCCCAGATAAATTTGCCAGAGCGGTTGATGTACCCAATGCGACGACCCGTCTGCACTTTGGCAATTCCATCTTTGAATGGACCGATGAAGTCATACTCGAATGAGAGCATTTCGTTGCCGCCTTTGTCAATAAGTCCCCATTTGCCGTTTTTGCGCACAGCAGCAAAGCCTTCGGAAAACTCGCGTGCACCTTCGTAGGTGGTGTCAATGGTGAGTCTACCCAGTTTGTTGGCGTAGCCCCACCTGAGTTTTCCTGCCTTGTCCTTGAAGGCTACAGGGGCAAGCCCTTCGCTGAAAGCCCCGCATTGGTCAAAGGTAGGTGGAATGCGCCACTGACCATCAGGACCGATGAAACCCCACTTCTCTTCTATGCAGACCGCAGCAAGGCTATCGGAAAATGAACGTGCTAAATCAAAGCGTGGGCTAATGACCATTGTGCCTGTTTTGTCAATGTAACCGCATTTGCCGCCCAGTTTGACCCAAGCCAAGCCTTCTGAGAAGGACCAAGCCATTTCATACTGTGGTTTGATGGCATACAGTCCCAAAGGCGTAATGTAGCCCCACTTGCCATTTTCTTGCACGGCGGCTAATCCTTCAGAAAAGCTAAGTCCATCTTCGAAGCGCGGGGCAATCACCACATCGCCTGTTTTGTCGACATAGCCAATGTTTTTCCCAATGCGTACCTGTGCCAATCCACCTGAAAAGCTCCATGCTGAAAGAAAGCGTGGACGGATGCGCTCATCACCGGTTGTGGCATCAACAAAGCCAAATTTCTCAGGCTCTTCCATCACCAGTGCCATACCTTCTGACGGCTCTTGTGCATCGCTGTAGATGGGTTCTACAATCTTTTGCCCTGTCTGGTCAATGAACCCCACCTTGTCGTTGATTTTCACAGGTAAAAGTCTGCCGTTGGGCTTCGGCTTAGTGTGGCACGCCACAAGGCAGAAGGTGAGCAGCCAAATCCAGCTTTGCGCTAAGAGGCGTGTGATGGACTTATGAAAGTGGACAATAGACGGCTTTGAGCATTTCATAGAATGTTTGCGTGGGATTGGACGATTGTTGCAAGCGTTGTAAGACAAGCTCTTTTCCGATTGGGTAAGTCAGCATATAGGTTCGGTAATCTGGGTCGCGCAGGCGCGCAATGATGCGATGCAATAATTCATCTTCGCTGGGCGAAAAGCGGCGCAGGTAAAGAAATACCGCATCGTCGCTGTAGTGCTGCTCGTGCATAAGAAGCGCTGCATTAACGGTGGCTTTCCGTCCCAGACCTTCTAAGACAGCGAGAATTTCGGCGTCCTCGTCAGTCAGTGTGCAGTGGTGCAGGTCTTTATGCGCGCGCAGCCACTCAATCGTGTCGCTCAGACCGCCGATGATGAGCAACTCAGCAGCTTCCGCCAAGCCTTCTGAAAGCAGGCTAGCAGGCGTGCCAAGCAGGCTAATTGAAAACTCATCGTAGCCACAGGCATTAACCAGCTCGGCTTCCTTGACAATTGCTTCAGTGTGGTGTCCGCAGAAAGCCTCATGCGTGGTGGTGTGTAACAGATTCCAGATGGTAGTGGGCACATCAATGTTGAGTTCATAGATGGAATGAAAGCCGCCTTGATACCAGTGGTATCCCGCCCAAGGCTTATTATGCACCAATCGCACCTCAATGGTGTTTTCAGGCAAGGGAAAAAGCTGATGAGCACGAGCTTTGGCTTCGTCGAGCGCAACGCGAATAAAGCGCTCAATGGCTTCGCCTTTTAGCTCAAAGCGCTGACGCCACTTTACGAAACGTTCTGAGAGCGAGCCACTGGCAGGCAGGAGCTGGCTAAGGCGTTCAAGATGCTTGCTTATTTCCGATTCCTCTTGCCAAGCGATGTGTGTGATACCCAAGCAGAGACGTGCTTCTTCTCGAAAGGGAAAGGTGATGCCCTGCTTTTTTTCAATCATTGTTTTGATGGCTTGTGTCTGCTGCCAGAGATACTGCGCGCGCTCGCTCTGCTCCCCAGAAAGAGCCGAAAGGAGCATGGTTGCCTGCTGGTGCAGCTCAGAAAGTGGAAGAGCAGGCTCTGCTTCAAGTGCCTTGCGCCAGTAGGCAGCCCTGCCAAATGCCGCGTCAACAAACCCGCAGAGGTGCTTATCGAAACGAATCGCAAGGCGAAGATAATTTTCCACCAGTTCTGAGTATGATGCAGAAGACTGTGTGCTCATAGCCTTGCAGAAGGTTTGCAAGATACGCCTGCACCGTCTATTTTGAAAAAACAGGATTCACAATGTCCTTTGTGCTTATCACAGGGGCTTCAACCGGAATTGGTGAAGCCTTTGCTCGGCAGTATGCAGCTAAGGGGCGTCCGCTTGTGCTGGTTGCACGCTCTGCTGATAAACTGGCTGCCTTAGCCAATGAACTTTGCCGCACCTTTCAAGTTGAAGTAAAAATTTTCTCACAAGATTTATCACTCCCCGACGCACCACAGCATCTTTTTGACTACTGCCAAACGCAGCGCCTTGAGATTGCCCTGCTCATCAACAATGCAGGTGTGGGACTGAGCAACGATTTTGTGCATCAGCGCCTTAGTGAAATTGAATCTATGATGCAGCTCAATATGATGTCGCTGGTCAAACTTACCCACCTTTTCTTGCCTGCGATGCTGCATCGCAGATCAGGGGGCATCATCAATGTAGCATCAGTAGCGGCATTTCAAGGCACGCCAAATATGTGTGTCTATGCAGCCACGAAAGCCTTTGTGCTTTCCTTTTCCGAAGCGCTGGCGGAAGAACTCTCTGGCACGGGAGTACGTGTGATGGCACTCTGTCCGGGCGGCACAGCAACACACTTTTTCGAGCGTGCTGGTTACAAGCAAACGGGCTTTAAGCTACCAATTCAATCGCCAGAAGCAGTGGTGCGTACAGCTATCAAAGCCTTTGAGCAGGGCAAAACAGTGGTCGTGACAGGTTGGCTGAACAACTTGCTTGTATTTGCAGAGCGCTTCACGCCACGCTGGCTGAATACGAAATTGGCTGGAGCGTTTGTTGGCGAAATGTAACATTTGCTTGGAAGTCCCTGCAATTGATTGAGAGGTAATCCCTTCTCACAGTGTTCGTCAGGTCTCGCAGATGTGAGCTTTCAAGTGAAACTCAATCGAACCTCAGTGAATAAGCAGGTAGTCTGCCCTTTTCAGCTGCTGGCAGCGGCCGTAAATGCTTGATATTGCAAGCAGGCTTGGCTAACTTTGTAGTTCTTTCGCAACGACTGACGAGAACAAACTATGGCTGAGAAAAGCATCATACCGATTTTCCCGCTACCTGTGGTAGTCTGCCCTGAAGAGACCTTGCCGCTTCACATCTTTGAGGAACGATACAAAGCAATGATTGCTTACTGCCGCAGTGAAAACAAGCCATTTGGTGTCTCGTTAGCTTATAACAATAAGCTCTACCAAATAGGTTGCGCAGTTGAGTTAGAAGAGATTGTCCGAGAGTATCCAGACGGTCGCTTGGACATCATTACAGTTGGCGTAATGCGCTATCGAATGCTGGAGACCTACAAAGACAAGCCGTATATGCGCGCGGCGGTAGAATTTTTTGATGACGACGGCGAGCCAGTCGACACGGCGCTGCGTCAGCGTGTCATTACCTTGCACCTGAAGTTTATTGAGCTTCTGCAAGGCGAGACAACCGTCGAGGAGTACGATTTTAATGAGCGCGTCTCGTTTCGAGTAGCGCATTCCGCAGGATTTGATGTGTTGCAAAAGCAGCGCATTTTGGAAATGACGAATGAAAATCGCCGTCTGGAAATGCTGATTGAGCACTTTGAAAAAATTATTCCAGACATTGAGCGCACAGAAGAAATCAAACGGCGGGTGCGCTCAAATGGGCACTTCAAGAATCTCCGCTCGCTGGATTTTTAATCCGCTGTGCACGATGAGCCGTCCGTTGCCTGCCGACGCCTTTGCTGAATTTCGCACCCACTGCGAAACGGAAGCCATTGAGCTAGCAATGCTCGAAGACCTCTACGAGGGCGATATCACAACTGAAGCAATCGTGCCAAAGTCGCACCGCAGTCGTGCCATCATTTGCGCAAAATCTGCTGGAGTGATTGCAGGCGTGCGGGTGATGGAAAAGATTTTTTCAATGTCCAAGAACAAAATGAACGTGGTGGTGCGAAAGCAAGATGGGGAGCATGTGCAGGCAGGCGATGTAATTGCAGAAATCACAGGCAGCACAGAGACGCTGTTGCTTTGTGAGCGCACTGTGCTCAACTTTATGCAACGAATGTCAGGCATTGCAACTAAGACAGCTGAGTGGGTGGCGCTCATTGCTCACACTCCCGCCAAGCTCCTTGACACACGAAAGACTGCCCCAGGCTTGCGCTACTTTGACAAAGAGGCCGTCCGAATTGGGGGCGGACACAATCACCGCTTCGGACTCTATGATATGATGCTCATCAAGGATAACCATATTGATGCGGCAGGAGGCGTGGCAGAAGCGCTGCGACGCGCAAAAGAATACCGCAAGCAAAAACGCTTAGATGTCAAAATAGAAATAGAGGTGCGCTCTCACGCAGAGCTGCAAGAGGCCTTGCGGTTTGCGCCAGATATAGTTCTGCTTGACAATTTCTCAATTGAAGATTTGAAAAAAGCTGTAGCGTTTGCACGCGCAAAAAGCCCTACGACACTTTTAGAAGCCTCTGGCGGCGTGTCACAAAAGACGCTCTGTGCAATTGCGGAAACGGGTGTAGATTTTATCTCGGCGGGTGAGCTGACACATAGTGTGAGTGCAATGGATATTTCAATGAAAATCGTGCCGCTGTCCAATGTCGCAACTTGATAGGTCGAGGGTCTGGATTCAGTGCATCGTGGGCATACTGGTGCTTCTGACAGCGTGCGACCAAGGACTCACGCCAGCGTATCGAGAAGCAGAAAGCACAGGCCGAGGCACTTTTCGTGGCGTCATTACCTTCAAGAACTTTCCACCACCAGTGCCAGATAGCTTACGCCCTGATAGCTTGCGAGAACTTTTGCTGGTGGTCTATCGCACTGCACCAAGTCCAGAGACTTTCCTTGACCTGAACATTTTGGCGGATACGATGTTTCTGCGCCCGTTCTATGTGCCAGCACTGCGTTATGAACGCACTATCGCAGCAGGAGTCTATGAGTATGTGGCTGTGGCGCAACACTTTCGGGGGTTTGTGCTTAACCCAAACGACTGGCGACCCGTAGGCGTCTATGGCGGCAGCCCAGAGAACCCGCGTGGCAAGCCACTGATTGTGCGCCCCAATCAACTTACCGACAGCGTCAACATCGATGTGGATTTCTGGAGACCGCTACCTTTCCCACGCTAATGCCAGCCCTACTGCAACTGAGTGAGGGTGCCATTTTGAAACTTCATAATGTTCATCCTGAGATTAACATTGCCACCACCGAAGAAGATATCGTTACGATGACCGTGATAGAGCGGCGCGTTACGAATTGCATTGGCTAATAGCGAGGTTTCCACAATGCCTTTTTCCACAGTGGCGGCAATCAGGAAATCCATCGCATCGTAGCCAAACCAGAAAGGCAGGGTTGGTGCAGTGCCCCATCTATCCTTAAAGACATTGGCGACGCGCTGCGTTTCTGGGCGGTCGGGTGAAACATGGCTGTCAATAGCGTAGATGACACTGTCGCCAATTTGGCGATACTGGCTAAGCAGAACAGGGTCATGCCAATCGCCCGAGCCAATAATGCGCGTCTTGATGTTGTAGAACTTGAGCTGCTCGACGGCAATCGCAATTGCTTCAAAATTGGAAAGGGGCACATAGACCGCGTCAATGTAGGTCTCAGGAAATCCTTTCTTGGGGTCTGCTTTTAGCTTAAGTGGGGCAAGGGCTTGCGCAATGCCCTTCATTGAAGAAGGCAAAATACCGTAGAACTTAAGTTCTCCACCTGCAGCTTGAACGGCTTCGCGAAAACCTTCTGCCATCTGCTTGCCGTAGGTGCTATCTTGTGCAAGCACGCCGAATGTCTTAGCGCCTAAAGTCTGCATCAGGTATTCTGCAATAACTTTGCCGCGCACAGCATAAGTGGGGTTAAGCTGAAAGCTGGTCGGAATCCCACGCGTGATATTTTCGTCAGTGGCAGTGGGCGTGAGCATCGGAATCCCTTTGGCTGCACAGATTTGCGAGACCTTCACGGCTTGAGCACTGTAAGCAGGACCTAACATAACCTGCGCACCGCGCCGATCAATCAAATTCTCCAGCATCGCACGCAACGATAGCGAATCATCAGTATTGCAAGGCTCAATCAACAAGTCCAGATATGCAGTCGTGGCAAGCTGGTGGTAGGCAGAAACGGCTTGCAAAGCGCCAAAGAGCATGGCTTCACCAAAGCTGGGAAGGTCAGTGCCGTCGAAAACATCAAGTGTAAGAGGCAGAAGCACAGCAACTTTCAGGCGACGCGCGCCAGCTGTACGACGCAAAGTGAGTTGCTGACGCTGTGTCTCTATTAGGGTGCGATAGGCTGGTGAAAGCAAGGAAGCAAATCGGGCTTCAAAGTCAGCATAAAGGCGAACAAGGCTATCTGATGGCGATGCATTAGCGAGTGTGCGACAGGTTAGGGCATCTAAGAGTAAGGCTCGCAAGTATGGCGATTCTGCTGCCTGAAGCAGCAAAGTGATTTCAGATGGACTGAGAAACGCTGTTGCCAGCAGCGAGAGATGCATAGCGGCTTTGCGCCGAAGCGCACTTTCCACCGATGGCGACCAATTTGAACCTGCAAGGCGCAAGAAACCTTTCGCAGCACTGAAATAAGCTCCTTCATAAAAATCAATAACTGCTGCGTCGAAATCTGCTTCAAGGCGGGTGGGTTCACTGGTAAAGTTCACGCGCGCCTCTAAGAGGGCTTTTGCCTCTGCGCGTTGCCCGAGCTTGAAACGCGTCTTGGCTAACATAAGCTGCGATAGCTCACGTCCCGAAAGCGGCTCTTCAGCCGAGAGCGCAACATAGCGCACCAGTAGACTTTCTGCTATCGCATAATTCTCGCTGCGATACTGTGCAATCGCTGCATTTAGCAGTTGACTGGGGGTTTTGATAAGCTCCTGAGGCTTTTGCTTAGTCGCTTTAGCAGCGCTAATCGGCTTGCTGGCTGCTGGAGAAGATGTGGGCGTAGGATCTACGATCACTTTTCGTTTTCGTGGTTGCGCCTCCAACAAATGGGGCAAAACGCATACCAAACAGAAAAAAAATAAGGACGAAAGAATCGGTAACTTGGCTTTTTGCATAATGCCATGCGCAGGGCGCATTATTTTCAGATTGGCTAAGTAGGCTGCAAAGTTATGCTGCCTAAGCAATTCGCCAAAATGAAGGGCATAGGGCTACGAGAAACAAAGTCACCGACGCGACGGGCTGCAGGGCGTATCATCGCGCTTTAAGCAAGGCTTGGCACAAAGGGAGCACTGTAGACCTCACCCCCTAACTCCTTTTTGTGAAAAGAAGAGAACGGTCTAGCCGTGTCAGAATCAGGGGGTGAGGCAAGCACTCAATTTGCTCTAATGCAGAGTAGAGCTGCACTCAGCTTATCGCTGCAAGTTGCAATCGGTATTGACTCGGCGTGATGCCCATACATTTTTTGAAACACCGCGTAAAGTAGCTAACGCTGCTAAACCCAACCTGATAGCCAATATCTGCAACTCTGAGAGACGTGCGCAAAAGCAACTCCGCAGCGCGCCGCACACGCTCACGGTTGATGAAAGCAATAGGCGTTAGCCCAACTTCCTGCTTAAACTTGCGAAATAAGTTAGCGCGGCTCATACAGCCCACTTTGCAAAGTATCTTAATAGGCAAGGATTCGCAGAGATGTTTGCGAATATAGTTCAGCACCAAATTGATTTGCTTTGAGTGGATAGGAGGCAAGGGGCGGGAAGAAGGCAGAAAGACATCACCCCTGACGCAAGAACCTGTGCGCATACACCACAACTCCTTTCTACAAAACTTCAGTGAGGAAGAACTGAGAAGAAAGTAAAAAACACGCTAAAAAATTAAAACCCCATTTTGAGCACTCTGTTAAAAAAAGCTGGTGCTATGGGCTTTTGCAGAAGAGGCAGTGATTTGTTAATTCAATATAGACCATTCGGGCGCAGATGTAACTTAAGAGCTGCGCAAGCCAGCAACAAAAAACACATATTCAAAATGGTTCAAGGCTTTGCTATCCTTTTTCTTCTGCTGTTAGCGGGCGAAATCATTTCGCGAACGCTGGGATTGCCAATCCCAGGAAGTATCATCGGGCTACTGCTTTTGCTGCTAAGCCTTTCTGTGGGGGCGGTCAAGCTGGAGTGGATTAAGCCAGCCTCCGATGTGCTGCTGAGGAATTTATCGCTATTCTTCGTGCCGCCGGGCGTAGGTTTAATGCTCTATGCCGAACCGCTACGCCAATACGTGTGGGTCATCTTACTGGTGATTGTGCTCAGTATGCTGGCAGTAATGGCAGTTGTTGCACTGATGCAAGAGCGCTTAGAAAAAATGCTGTGAGTAGGGGAACGATGATGGAAGAGTGGCGAGTGGTTTTGTCATCACGGCTCTTTTTCGTGGCACTGACGCTGGTCGTATTTGTAGGGGCACAGTGGCTCTATGGGCGCACGCGTTTTTTGCTCTTCAATCCCGTGCTGCTCTCGATGGCGACATTGATTGCGCTGCTCAATGCATTTGGAATCAGCTATCAAGATTATATGAAAGGTGGTGAGCTGATTTCCTTTTTCTTAGCGCCAGCAGTGGTCGCCTTAGCAGTGCCACTCTATGAACGGCTCACGGACATCAGAGCACAGCGCTTAGCGATTCTTTCTTCGGTTACAGTAGGAAGTCTTGTAGGCATAATCACGGCAGCAGGGTTAGCGGCGCTACTGGGCATGGGGAAGACGCTGGTCATTACGATTGCACCAAAGTCAGCCACTGCACCGATTGCACTGGCAGTTGTAGAAAAACTGGGTGGGTTTGCGCCATTAGCGGCTGCATTTTCTGTTGTGACCGGTGTGTTGGGCGGCATTATTGGCGTGCCGTTTCTACGCCTACTGCGCATTCAGAGTCGGTATGCGATTGGGCTGGCTATTGGTGCAGCATCGCATGGCATTGGCACAGCGCGAGCGATGGAAGAGGGAGAAATCGAAGGCGCATTTGCAGGACTGGCACTCTCGCTATGCGGAATTCTAACTGCACTACTCACGCCACTTTTTGTTAAACTTTTCCTGGCTTAAAGCAATGAAGAAGCTACTAATTACCACAGACTTAGTTCGTCCTTCTGCACTACAGCGCTTAGAACAAGCTGGTTTTCTGATTGAACAGAACACAACTGGGCGACTGCTCACACATCAAGAGTTGCGGCAACGCGTGCAAGACGCTGATGCGGTGCTTTGCTCAATTGGAGATTCAATTGACCGTGCCATCATCGATGCCGCCTCGCGCGTGAAAATCTTTGCAAACTTTGGTGTGGGCTTCAATAACATTGATTGGCAGTATGCAAGGTCAAAAGGTATTTTCGTGACCAATACGCCTGATGTGCTCACCGATGCGACGGCGGACATAACAATGATGCTAATACTGGCAGTGGCACGTCGCTACCGCGAAGCTGAGCGCCTGATGCGCGACGGCAAGAGCTTTATCGGATGGGCGACGCTGCGAAACTTGGGCATAGACCTGCGTGGAAAAACACTGGGTATCGTGGGCTTCGGCCGAATCGGGCAAGCTGTAGCCCAACGCGCTAAAGGCTTCGGAATGAAAATACTCTTTACCAAACGCACCCCCCTGACAACCGACTTAGGTCAGCAAGTAAGTTTCGAGACGCTGTTGCAAGAAAGTGATGTGGTCTCCATCCACACCCCGCTGACTGAGAGCACGCGTCATCTTTTCGGTAGACGAGAATTCGAAAAGATGAAGCCCAACGCCATACTCATCAATACAGCTCGCGGAGCCATCATCAACGAAGCCGATTTGGTGGCAGCACTGCGCGCAGGACGATTTTTCGGTGTCGGACTCGATGTCTATGAGTTTGAGCCAACTGTAACAGCTGAACTCTTCGAGTTTGAGCGCGTGGTGATGATGCCACACATTGGGGCGGCAACGGTCGAGACGCGAGAAGCAATGTCAAGACTCTGTGCCGATAACTTGATAGCCGCCTTTGCTGGGCAAACACCACCAAATCTAGTCTGGCAAACCGATTAGCAAAAACTGCGCAGCACCGTAGCAACGCAATGAACCCAGTTGAACTGATTCGCAAAAAGCGCGATGGGCAAGTGCTGTCTGACTCTGAAGTCGAGCAATTTTTTCTTGCCTACTTGAAAGGCAAACTGCCAGATTACCAGATGTCGGCGATGCTGATGGCAATTTACTTTCAAGGCTTATCTGAATGCGAAATGCTGCGGCTTTGCGATGTGATGATTCATAGCGGCAAAGTAGCCGATCTGTCAGGAATTCCCGTGCCCAAGATTGACAAGCACTCAACTGGGGGCGTCGGAGATAAAACCTCGTTGATACTGGCTCCAATCGTCGCATCATTGGGCGTGGCGGTACCGATGATTTCAGGGCGCGGCTTAGGACACACGGGTGGCACTTTAGACAAACTCGAGTCGATTCCGCACTTCAATGTCGCGCTCTCACTTTCGCAATATCGCCGCATGCTCAAGCAACATCACTGCGCACTAATAGGTCAGACGGCCGCACTGGCGCCGTTAGATAAATTGCTCTACGCTTTGCGTGATGTAACGGCAACAGTTGAATCGATTCCGCTCATTGCAACCAGCATTATGTCCAAAAAAATCGCATCAGGCTTAGATGGGCTGGTGCTGGATGTGAAAACAGGAAAAGGAGCGTTTATGCCGAACCCAGATGCGGCGCGTGCGCTTGCGCAGATGCTGGTAAGGATCGGCGAGCATTACGGAAAGCGCGTCTCGGCATTTCTCACTGATATGAATGAACCGCTGGGCTACGCGGTTGGCAATTGGCTGGAGGTGAAAGAGTGCCTGGAGTGTTTGCAGGGGCGCAAAATTGATGACCTCTTGGAAGTAACGCTCACCTTATCGGGTGAGATGTTGCGTCTGGGCGGAAAATGCGAGTCGCTACAAGAGGGAATTGAGCTAAGCCAGCAACAGTTGCAGAACGGAAAAGCCTTTGAGAAATTTCTTGCAATTGCAAAGGCGCAAGGCGCAGATGTCTCGTGCCTGAAAGCCCCACATACTTACCCTAAGCCCAAGTATCGCGCTGAAATAGCAGCCTCACAGAGTGGCTGGATTGCTGAGATTGATGCGCTAGAAGTAGGCTTTTCCGCCACGCTCTTAGGTGCAAATCGAATGAAAAAAGACGACCGCATTGACCCCAAAGCAGGAATTGTATTTCGGAAAAAAGTGGGCGACACCGTGCAAGCAGGCGACTGCATTGCAGAAATTTTTACGGACCGCAAAGCTGCACTGCCGCCCGTTACAGCGCGCTTGCAAGCAGCTATCAAGTTCTCGGAGCAGCCTGTTCAGCGTCCAAGAAAGGTGTTGGGTAGAGTCTCAGTGCCGTAAGCATAATCGCTCTGGCTGTAACTACGCATCAAAGCGGCTTGGCGTAGGTTGTGGCGTGTGCCTGCAGCCAAGCCTTAAAGGTGGAAAAGTCGTTAGGAAGGCGCACAGCTTGCTTAGGTTTATTAAGTGCAGCGTTCAAGCGGGCAGGCACTTCAATCTTTACAGAGAGAAGCGGCTCAACAATGTCAGCAAACTTGGCGGGATGTGCAGTGGCAAGAAAAATCCGATTCATCGGCATGGGTTGTTGCTCAGCATAAGCGCATAGACCTAAGTAACCAATTGCACCGTGTGGCTCGGAAAGATAGCCGTAACGCTGGTAAAGCTGCTGAATTGCTCGCGCGGTTTCTTCGTCAGAGAAGCTAATGCCGAAGAGGTCTTGACGCATAGCGTCCAGTGTGGGATACAGCTCCGTCATTCGGGCAAAGTTGCTCGGGTTGCCTACATCCATCGCATTTGAAAGCGTGCGCTGCGACGGACGTGGCTCAAAGCGCCCTGTGCGCAGATAAGTTGGCACGACATCATTTTGATTGGTTGCAGCAATGAACATTTGAACAGGCAACCCCATTCGCTTGGCAAAAAGTCCCGCAGTGAGGTTACCGAAGTTGCCACTGGGCACTGCAATTGCCGTAGGCAAGTCAGGACGGCGCAGTTGCGCTACGGCGCGAAAGTAATAGACCATCTGCGGCAGAAGGCGTGCAATGTTGATAGAGTTTGCGGACGACAAAAGAAACTGTGTCCGAAGGTCGCTATCCAGAAAAGCCATTTTCACAAGTCGTTGGCAGTCGTCAAATGTGCCAAGGAGTTCTACAGCGACAACATTGCCGCCAATAGTGGTAAGTTGCTGTTCTTGAATTGTGCTGACCTTTCCACTCGGGTAGAGCAGCACCACATACGTGTTTGGCATACCGAGAAAAGCGTGCCCGACTGCGCTCCCCGTGTCGCCCGAAGTAGCCACCAGCACCAGAAGTGGACGCTTTTCTTTGCGAAGGAAGTAGCGCAGCCACTCTGCAAGCATACGGGCGCCAAAGTCTTTAAAAGCAAGCGTCGGTCCATGGAAAAGCTCGAGCGCATACAGGTTTTCTGCCAGTTCCACCAGCGGCGCATCAAAGTTGAAAGTACGCTCAAGCATGGAAGAAAGCTCATCGGGAGGGATAGCTCCGCCCACAAAAGGCTGCAACACTTCAAATGCGATGTCATGGATTGAGAGCGATGGCAAGCGCCGAAAAAATTCTGCAGGTAGCACGGGGATATGCTCAGGCATAAAAAGCCCGCTGTCTGCCGCTAATCCTTGCAATACTGCTTCTTGCAAAGAAACTGAAGGCACTTTGCGATTAGAGCTATAAAGCCGCATACTGTGAATAAGGCAAGACGTATGCCCCCTCCTGATTGATTTTGGAAATGTAGCGGTCGCTGGAAATGCCTTGCTCTGCGAAGGCATCTTGCATCGCTTGCGCAACGGTCTCAGCAATGTGGGCATCGCACACCAATGCGAACACAGAAGGTCCTGAGCCCGAAATGCTGCAGCCGAGCGCACCGGCCCGAAGCGCAGCGGCTTTGACGTCCGAGAAGCCCGGTATGAGAATGGCACGCACTGGTTCAACAATCACATCACTAAGTGAGCGACCAATCAGCGCATAGTCAGATTTCATGAGCCCTGCAACCAATCCAGCAATGTTGCCCCACTGCACAATTGCATCTTTAAGCAAAAGCGTTTTCTTCAAAATGTCGCGAGCGTCTTGCGTTTTAACTTCAATATGTGGATGCACCACGACCGCATAAAGTCGTTCTGGCGTGTTCAGCTCTACGACATCAAGCGGGGCGTAGCTGCGAATTAGCACAAAGCCACCCAGCAGCGACGGGGCAGCATTATCGGCATGCGCTGCGCCACAAGCCACGCGCTCACCTTCCATCGCAAAGGGCAAAAGGTCAATTTTTTTAAGCGGAGAGCCTAAAAGTGCATTGGCCGCGACAACGGCGGCAACTGCACTCGCTGCACTGGAGCCTAAACCACTACCTAAAGGCATTCGCTTATGAAGCTCAAGGTCAATGCCTTGACGAATGCTCAAGTGTTCGAGTAACTTAATAACAGCCACGCCCGCTGTATTCAGCGAGGCTTCGCGCGGCAATTTGCTACTGTTGCCTGTAAGCTGCGTAATGCGCACCGTGCCGACTTGGTTGAAGCGAGCAACCACAATGTCGCCGGGCTGATGCAGAGCAAAGCCAAGAATATCAAACCCTGCCCCCACATTAGCGACGGTTGCAGGCGCAAACGCTGCGATGGCATCCTCGTGCATAGCGGCACTTTTACGATAGATAGTTTGAAATCCAGACAATATTCGCAAAGACCCCTGCGGCAGTAACCTCTGCACCGGCCCCAGGACCTTTGACCACAAGCGGACGGTCGTAGTAGCGCTCCGTCGTGTATGAAATGATATTGTCGCTACCAGAGAGCGTGTAGAAAGGATGTGAGCTGTCGACTTCTTGCAAGCGCACCGATGCACGGCCGTTTTCCAAGCAAGCAACAAAACAAAGCTTTTTGTGCTGCGCGGCAGCGTGCTGTTTGCGTGCTTCGAAAATCGGGTTGGCGCGCTCCAGCTCCTTGAAGAAATCCTCAACCGAAGGAGCGTCTAAGCAGGCTTGTGGAAGGAAGTTTTCAACCTCAACGTGATGTAGCTCCAGCGGCCAGCCAATTTCTCTTGCCAAAATAAGAGCTTTGCGCGCTACATCCATACCGCTCAGGTCTTCACGTGGGTCTGGCTCAGTGTAGCCTTTTTCTTTGGCTTCCCGCACCACCTCGCTGAACAGCCGTGAGCCTGTAAAGTTGTTGAAAATGTAACTAAGTGAGCCAGAAAGCACGGCTTCAATTTTCAAAATTTTATCCCCACTGTTGAGTAAATCTTGCAAAGTGTTGATAACAGGCAAGCCTGCGCCAACATTGGTTTCATAGAGAAACTTAACATCATTTTTGATGGCAAGGAGCTTAAGGGTGCGATACGATTCAAATGGTCCAGAATTTGCACGCTTATTTGGCGTAACAATTGAAATACTGGAAGAGAGAATCTCGGCGTAGTGTTCAATCACTTCATCGCTAGCAGTGCAATCAATAAAAATGCTGTTAGGGAGATTCAGCTCTTTCATTTTAGCAACAAACTTTTTAAGGTTTGTTGGCTCGCCCTGTGTGCGCAGCGTCTCTTGCCAGCAATTCAGATTAATACCACGCTCGTTGAAAACCATCTGTGAGCGCCGTGCAAGGGCAATCACGCGAATTTCAAGCGATTTTTCCTTGCGTAGCGTCTCACGATGGGCATTGATTTGCCGCAGCAGTGTGCCGCCAATTAGCCCTGTGCCGACTAAGAACACATTGAGCGTTTTTTTCTCTGACAGGAAAAAGGCTTCGTGCAGGGCATTAAGCGCCTTGGATTCATCGCGCTTATCAATCACAACAGAAATGTTTAGCTCCGAAGAGCCTTGTGCAATTGCAACGATATTGATGCCATTTTTGCCTAATGTTTGAAAGAACCAGCCAGCAATCCCTGTGCGGCGCCGCATATTTTCCCCAACTGCGGCAATGATAGAAAGGTCGGTTTCTACTTCAACATCGTGCAGCTTGCCAGCCGCAATCTCAAGCGCAAACTCTTTCTGAATCGCCGCTTTGGCTGCCTTTGCATCTTTTGGTGCAACTGCTACACAGATTGAATGCTCCGAAGAGGCTTGTGAGATGAAAATGACATTTACTTTGGCATCAGCCAGTGCGCCGAAAAGCCGCTTGGCAGAGCCTAATGCGCGCACAAGTCCTGTGCCTTCTACGCGCAAGAGTGCCACATCATCAAGTGAAGAAATGCCGCAGACAGGGAAAGGACGGTTGGGCAACTCTGAGCAAATTAGCGTGCCCTCAAACGCAGGATTAAAAGTATTAAGAATGCGAATCGGAATACCAGCGCTCATTGCAGGTTGAATGGTGGGAGCATAAAGCACCTTTGCACCAGAGTTGGACATCTCCAAGGCTTCGTTGTAAGTCATTTGCGGAATTGGAAACGCATCGGGCACTTTGCGGGGGTCAGCAGTCATAAAGCCATTAACATCTGTCCAGATTTGAATTTCCGTTGCGCCGAGAGCCGCAGCGAAAAGCGCGGCCGTGTAGTCTGAGCCGCCACGCCCTAAAGTCGTGGTCTGACCTTGCGGCGTCGAGCCAATGAAGCCTGTAATGACTTGCAGCGCGGGACGCAGCCCAAAGTAAGAGCGAATGTTTTGGTAAGTGGTCTCGGCATCTACGCGCGCTGCGCCAAAATTGTCGTCAGTCTTGACAACCAAGCGCGCATCTAAGTATTCTGCATCGACACCTTGCTCTTTGAAGGCTTCGGTAACAATGTAAGCTGAGAGTCGCTCACCGAAGCTCAAAATAAAGTCCATTGTGCGCGGCGTGTATTCCTTGATAAGGAACACGCCATTGAGCACTTCTTCCAGCTCATTGAGCATTTTTTTGACACCAGCCAGAATACTGCTCTGACGCTGCACATGGATAAGGGCTTTCACAGCATCAAGATGACGGCTCTCGAGCTGTTGCAGCTTTGTGCGGTATTGCTCATCGCCTTCTGCCGCAAGATGCGTCAGCGAGAGAAGCTCATCGGTAACCCCGCTGAAAGCAGAAACAACGACCGCAATTTTGCTGTGCTTGCGTGCTTCCAGCGAGAGCTGAATAACTTGTTCAATGCTCTGTGGTGTGCCGACGGAGGTACCACCAAATTTGAGAACCTTCATGGCTTTTCTCGAAATAAGAAAGCAAAAATACGAAAAGTCGTTCTCACACCCCTGCAAAAGGGTTGCACTACTCGGAAGTTGAAACCACTAACAGCGTGTCGGGAAGGTGATGCGGATGGCACAGAAGACGAAACCGCCCTCTTCAGCTTAGAGAGGGCGGTTGATCAAGGAACTTACTCAAATCGCAAGCGTAGCTTAGTCAAGGACTTCCACTTCCAAGCGACTGGCATTTTTGCGGTCGTGATAAACACGATGCGTAGCCTTGATAAAATCCTTCTCGTCAGCTTTGTAGATGTTGGGCACAAACTTCTGTGGGTTGCGGTCAAAGAGCGGAAACGCCGTGCTTTGCACTTGAATCATAATGCGATGCCCCTTCTTGAATGTGTGCAACACATCTTGCAAGCGAAAGGTAATTTCCGTGATTTGGTTAGGCTTCATCGGCTCAGGCTTTTCAAAGCTCTTTCGGAAACGAGCACGCATAACTTCACTGCGCACCATTTGTTCGTAGCCTGAAAGCAGCACACGCTTATTGGGCAAATAAGGGTGATTTTGCGCAGTGTCAGGATAGACGTCAATCAACTTAATGAAAAAATCGGCATCTGTGCCAGTGGTACTGACGAAAAGTCGTGCAGTTATCTCGCCACCTAAGGTTACATCTTCCTCTAACACATCGGTTTGAAACACCAGAACATCAGGTCTTGCTGAGGCAAAACGCTGGTCTTCCGACATATAGAGGAAGGGCGTAAAGCCAAACATTTCAGCTTCCACCTCGCTAGAAGGCACAGGCTTCATTGGATCGCTGACATACTCCGAGAAAGCATTGGCTTCACTAGGCGGTGAAAACGAAAGCCGACCGTTTCGGTGCAGATAAAGTGCCTTTTTCTGCGCAGTGGGCACAGGCCACTTGTCAAACTTTCGATAGATTTTTTTGCCTGTGTCGAACAAATAGGCTTCTGGCAAGTCTACTTTGCCGTCCCCAGCTTCTTTGAGGAAGTGCCGGAAAAATTTGGCTTCAATTTCTCGCTGATAGAATGTGGCAAGGCTATCGCCGAAGTAAATGTCGCCGTGCAAGGTATGTCCTGTCTCTCTTGCCCAGCGCCCATGCCCAAACGGTCCCATTGTGAGAATGTTAAACGTGTTTGGGTTATGCTTCTCAATCGTCTTGTAGACGGCAAGCGGGCCGTAGAGGTCTTCAGCATCAAACCAGCCTCCTACTGTGAGCACAGCTGGTCGAACGTCTTTCAAATGCTGAATGATGTTGCGCTTCTGCCAGAATTCATCGTAGTTAGGGTGCTCAACCGTTTCCTTCCAGAAAAAGTTGTCGGGGTAATACTTGTCGCCATTTTTGAGCGAGCCAAGACTAAGGTAGAACTTATAGCCATCACGAGTAGAAGGCTCTGCAATCATCTGACTAGCCCACCAATCTTCGGTGGTTGGGCCGGGCGTTTGAATACCGAAGATTGGGTAGGTGATGAAGTATTGCAGCGTAAAGGCACCATTGTGATGAAAGTCATCGAAGAAAAAATCCGTTACAGGCGCTTGTGGTGAGACAGCTTTGAGCGCAGGGTGATTGCAAAGAGCGCTGGCAATGGCATAGAAGCCTGGGTATGAAATTCCCCATAATCCTACACGTCCATTGTGATAAGGGATATTCTTCAAGAGCCATTCAATGGTGTCAAACGCATCGCTGGATTCGTCGACATCTTTCTCCGACTTCTTGTTCGGAATATGCGGCGTAACATTCGTCCATTTGCCTTCTGACATATACCGTCCGCGCACATCTTGATAGACGAAGATGTATTTCTCACGCATCATAATCGGAGACGGACCGATTTCTTGCGGATAGTTATCCTTGCCGTAGGGTGCAATGCTGTAGCAGGTGCGCTGCATTAGAATCGGATAAGTGTTCGTGGGTGAAGCATCTTTGGGCGTATAGACGATGGTGTAGAGCTTTACTCCATCACGCATTGGAATTTGGTATTCAGCCTTTTGATAGTTTGCTCTAACAAAGTTGGTGTCGGGTTGTGCCCATAACAATTGGGCAAGTGCTAAAAGAAAGAACTGGAAAGCAAAGAAAGGCAGAGCAAGGTTTCTATGCATAGCGTTAGTGGTTTTGTTGATTGTGGATAGTGAGCGGAAATATATCACGAGTGCTGCAAAACTTTTTCCAGTGCATCAGTGTAAAGCACATGCTCAACAGCTTGCACACGTGCAGCCAGTGTTTCGGGCGTGTCGTCGGGGAAGACAGGCACACGGCGCTGCAAGATGATTTCACCAGTGTCATAATCAGCCTCTACGAAGTGCACTGTTGCACCGCTCTCACGCTCACCCGATGCCAATACGGCTCGATGAACATTTAACCCATACATTCCCTCGCCGCCGAACTTGGGCAAAAGCGCTGGGTGAATGTTGAGAATTCGTTTGGGGTATGCCTCGACCACTGCTCGTGGCACTTTCTTCATATAGCCTGCCAGCAAGATGTAATCTACAGCTCGCGCTCGAAGCTCGTGAAGCATCGCTGCAACATACTCAGATTCCACAGGGTGCGTTTTAGCGGAAAGATGCACTGCATCAATGCCGACTTCACGTGCAAACGCCATCGCACCGCACTGTGAGTTGTTCGAGAGACACATCACAATCTCACAGGGCAAATGTCTCTCCTGAATGTTTCGGTAAAGCGCCTTGAAGTTTGAGCCAGTGCCAGAGCAAAAAACAGCCAGCCGCACAATGTCTGATTTTTTGAAGAGGTTCATTGCTTAAATTATGCAAGCCTTGCGCAGCAGAACCGAAACGGTTGCGCAGAAAAAAACAATCTTTTTACAAAAAATGCCAAATCCCAAAATCCAGCGCGCACTCATTTCCGTCTCAGATAAAACAGGCATTGTGGACTTTGCCAAAGGACTGGCAGCCTTTAGAGTAGAGATTTTCTCAACGGGCGGCACGCTCCAAACCCTTTTGGACGCTGGCATTAAAGCCAAGCCAATTACTGAACTGACTGGCTTTCCTGAAATTTTAGATGGCAGAGTCAAGACCTTGCATCCGATGATTCACGGTGGGCTGCTGGCACTGCGCGACAATGCAGCACACGAAAAGGAAGTAAAGAAACACAAAATTAAGCATATCGACTTGGTAGTCGTCAATCTCTACCCATTTGAGCAAACCGTCGCAAAGCCAAAGGTAAAACTAAAAGAAGCCATTGAAAACATTGACATCGGCGGCCCCGCTATGCTACGCAGTGCAGCCAAGAACTACAAGTTTGTAACGGTCATCACAGACCCAGGAGATTACAACTGCGTGCTCGAGGAGATGAAAAGACGCAAAGGCGCAACGAGTGAAAAAACTCGCTTTGAGTTGGCAAAGAAAGTGTTTGCACTAACTGCACGATACGACCAAGCCATCGCTACATATCTCGCCAATCTGGAAGACGGAAAAGCAGCGCAGAACGGCAAACAGGCAGAAGAAAGCTACTTGCTGGTGCTGACTAAGGAAATCGAGATGCGCTATGGCGAAAACCCACATCAACGTGCTGCCTTCTACAAGCTGCGTTCCAGCGAAGGAGAAGTAGGCTTTGGTAACTACTTTGAAAAACTGCACGGCAAAGAGCTGTCCTACAACAACATTTTGGACATTTCCGCAGCCGCTTCACTTATCAATGAGTTTGAAAATGAGCCGCCAACCGTGGCAATAATCAAGCACACAAATCCGTGTGGTGTAGCGCAGGCTGCTACACTCGAGCAAGCCTACCGCAAAGCATTTGCGACCGATACGCAAGCGCCGTTTGGGGGCATTGTAGCGGTCAATCATCCATTGGATATGAAAACCGCAGAAGCCATCAATGAAATTTTTACTGAAATCATCATTGCACCAGACTACGATGAAGGTGTCTTGGACTTTTTGATGAAGAAAAAAGACCGTCGCCTGATTCGGCAAAAAAAGACGGTGCGGCGTCCAGGCTGGGAATTGCGTGGTACAGCAATGGGAGTCTTGGTGCAAGAGCGTGATGTGAAAACAGTGCTGCGTGACGAGCTGCGCGTCGTAACCAAACGCCAACCTACAGAGCAAGAACTAAGCGATATGCTCTTTGCATGGATTGTGGCTAAGCATGTAAAATCAAATGCGATTGTCTATGCCAAGAATGCCCAAACACTGGGCATTGGAGCAGGGCAGATGTCGCGCGTGGATGCCGCTCGCATCGCTCGGTGGAAGGCAGAGACAGCGGGTCTCGACCTAAGCGGGTCAGCCGTGGCAAGTGATGCTTTTTTCCCCTTCGCCGATGGACTAATTGTCGCAGCAGAAGCAGGGGCGACCGCGGTAATCCAGCCTGGAGGGTCAGTGCGCGATGAAGAGGTCATCGCTGCAGCCGATGAACGTAACATTGCAATGGTCTTTACAGGTATGCGGCATTTTAGGCACTGAAGAGGGGTTGCTGCTATATCCAAGTGATGCACATAGAGACCTTTTTCAGATAGTTTAGCGCAAGGGCACACTCCTTACTTTCTCCAAAGGAAGATTGAGCTTTTCTGCAATGACTTCGTCGCTAAGACCCATTTCGCGCAAAATAGGCACAGCCTCTAACTTACCTTCTTCCCTTCCCTGTGCTAGCCCCTGCGCACGCCCTTCTTCCCGCCCTTCGGCTAAAATCTCTTGGAAAGCTTGTGTGTCTCGCAAAATCTCTTCGGTAATACCCAGCATTTCTAGAATCTCCTTTCTGCTCTTTTTAGCAAATTTAGCAAAGAGAATTTGCTGCACGATGTTAAGGCTGTCGGGTGAGCGCGCAGCAAGAGCTCTGGCTACCGCTGGAGCAGTCGAGTCTGGCTCAATGACCAGCGAAAAAATCCCAGCGGTGTATCCAGTTGCTCCACACTCGGCAATTGATCGAGATAAATGCGCCGAATCAGGTCTGGCTCAAGGCGTGCGATGACTGCCTGATGCGCGCCCAGATCTTTTTGCTCGGCTGCTTGATTAGGGTAAATCACTACGCCTTGCCAGCGCCTGACCTTATACTGATGTAAATACAGAAAGATTTCACTGAAAAACCGCCCATAGAAGCTCTCATCTAACTGGAACTGGGCTTCTACAAAGTATGTCGTCTCGTTTGCATCAATGGGCTCAAAGATGGCATCAATGCGGAACGCCTTTTCCTTGAGCTCGACGGCTCGCACCGTGTAGCGATTGGCTTTGTCAGGTGGTTGCCCGATTAGCAGGAAGAAGCCTTGCGGTGCGACCTGAAAGAGAAAGTAGATGAGCTTATCGGTCTTCATCTCAAAGACGCGTGCCCTCTTTTGCTGAAAGAGAGCACGCCTGCGAAGTCACACTATGCAGTTACCTTAATTTTCGACAGCGCATAATCAAAATCCTCAATGATGTCGTCAATGTGCTCAATACCGACAGAGACGCGCAAAAGTTCAGGGGTTACACCTGCTGAGCGCTGCTCTTCGGGCGAAAGTTGCTGGTGCGTGGTAGCCGTTGGGTGAATGATAAGCGTCTTAGCATCCCCAACATTAGCTAAGTGGCTAGCCAATTTCACGTTGTTAATCACAGTCTGTGCTGCTTCAAACCCGCCTTTGACACCAAATGACAGCACTCCACCAAACCCGTTGCGTAGATATTTCTTTGCGTTCTGGTGGTAGGGGTGTGATTCCAAACCTGGATAACTGACCCACTCAACGGCTTCGTGTTGTTCAAGCCACTTTGCGAGTGCCAGTGCATTGGCGCAGTGCCTGTCCATACGCAGCGAGAGCGTCTCTAAGCCTTGCAGAAAGAGAAATGCATTAAAGGGTGAAAGTGCAGGACCTAAGTCGCGTAGGCCTTCAACACGGGCGCGGATAATAAAAGCAATGTTCGGAAATCCATTCGGGTTGCCTTTGCCAAATACCTCGTTGAACCTAAGACCATGGTATCCGGGACTGGGTTCAGTGAAAACTGGAAAGTTGCCGTTGCCCCAGTCAAAGTTACCTGAGTCGACAATCACACCGCCGATACTGGTACCATGACCACCAATCCATTTCGTTGCAGATTGGACTACAATATCTGCGCCCCACTCAATCGGACGGCAAAGATAACCAGCTGCCCCGAAAGTGTTGTCGACGATAAGAGGAATACCAGCCTCGTGCGCAATTTTGGCAATCGCCTCAATGTCAGGCACATTAAACTTGGGATTGCCAATCGTCTCAATGTAGAGGGCTTTGGTTTTGGAGTCAATCAGTTTTTTGAAATCGCTAGGGTCATCGCCCTCGACAAACTTTACTTGAATACCAAGGCGTGGTAAGGAGACTTTGAATTGATTGTATGTGCCGCCGTAAAGATAGCTGGTTGAGACGATATTCTCGCCCGCTTGTGCGATAGTGGAAATAGCAAGCAGTTGAGCAGCCTGCCCGCTTGCGGTGGCTAATGCGGCAACCCCACCCTCGAGAGCCGCAACCCGCTTCTCGAAGACATCGTTGGTGGGATTCATAATGCGCGTGTAAATGTTGCCAAACTCTTTCAGCGCAAAAAGGTTCGCCCCATGCTCCGAGCTGTTGAACACATATGAGGTAGTCTGGTAGATTGGCACAGCGCGACTGTTGGTAGCGGGGTCAGGCGACTGACCCGCATGCACCTGCAAGGTCTCAAAGCGATATTGGCGCGGTTTTCCGTTTCCAGCTGACATAGTAGTAGTGGTTTAATTGTTAGAATGTTGTGTGTTAGAAAAAATTACAGGCGAGGAAACAAGCGCACTTTTGCACAGGAAAGAGGAGCTGCAGCAAGAGAAAAACAAAAGCCTCTTTCCGACGGGCGCAGAAAGAGGCTTATAGCTCTCGGCATTTCAATAGCGTCTTTCTGTCATCTCCCCCATCGTATAGATAGGCGCGAATTAGCACCTTTTCAGCCGCTTGGAAGCTGAACGGTTGCTAAGGCTTCACAGGGCGCGTCCCTCTGCCTTTCGTGATGACAATAGAACAAGTTTTCAAATTATACGCTTCTTGGCAAGATTTTCCAAATCATCCTCTAAAAGTTAAAAAGCCTGCCGCAAGCAGGCTTTTTGTGCAAAAGGGGCACTGAGCAATTACTTCTCCTCGACAGTCTCGTCTGTCTCTTTGTCAGCCGTTTCTTTTGTGGTATCGACGAAAACGAGACTGTCTGTCTTTTTGCTGTATTTGATTTTAATCGTGCTACCTTCGGTGAATTTACCTTTCAGGATTTCCTCCGCCATTGGGTCTTCAACATACTTCTGGAGCGCACGGCGCAAAGGACGAGCGCCAAATTGCTGGTCGTAGCCTTTATTGACAAGGAAGTCCTTAGCAGACTTGGTGAACTCAATCGTGATGCCCATATCGCGCACGCGCTTGAAGAGCTTGTCCGCAGCAATATCAATGATGCGATAGATATGCTCTTTTTCGAGCTGGCGGAACACAATCACATCATCAATGCGGTTGAGGAACTCGGGATTGAAGACCTTTTTTAGAGCGTCTTCAATCGTGGATTTCATGTTCTCGTATTTGCTTTTTTCGCTTGGCTGCGTAAAGCCCATTCCCATACCCATATTCTTGATGTCACGTGCGCCAATGTTGGAAGTCATGATGATAATTGTGTTGCGAAAATCAACACGCCGCCCCAATCCATCGGTCAGAATACCATCGTCCAAGACTTGAAGAAGAATGTTGAATACATCGGGGTGTGCCTTTTCGATTTCATCTAAAAGCACCACTGAGTATGGCTTGCGGCGCACTTTCTCTGTAAGCTGACCGCCTTCTTCGTAGCCCACATAACCGGGCGGTGCACCCACCAAGCGAGAAACGGAGAACTTCTCCATATACTCTGACATATCAATACGCACCAGTGCTTCTTCACTGTCGAAGAGGTAGCGTGTGAGGGCTTTGGCAAGCTCTGTCTTGCCTACGCCAGTTGGGCCTAAGAAAATAAACGACCCAATCGGGCGGTTGGGGTCTTTAAGCCCTGCACGGGTGCGCTGAATAGCTTTGGAGATTTTCTCAATCGCTTCATCTTGTCCGATAACCTCTGCTTTGAGAGCTTCGGGCATCTTGAGCAGTTTTTCGGTCTCGGACTGTGCCACCTTCATAACTGGGATGCCAGTCATCATGGCGACGACGGCGGCGACATTCTCTTCTGTGACATCAAAGATTTTCTCAGCAGTAGACTTTTCCCATTCGTTCTTGGCGCGCTCGAGAGCTTCAATGAGGCGCTTTTCTTGGTCGCGCAATCGTGCCGCTTCCTCGAAGTTTTGCGACTTGACCACCTGATTTTTCAGGGCTTTGATGTCTTCAATTTTCTGTTCGAGGTCAAGAATCTCTTTGGGCACATGGATATTAGAGAGGTGCACGCGTGCACCAGCCTCATCCATTACATCGATGGCTTTGTCAGGCAGGTGCCTATCGGTAATGTATCGGTCAGAAAGGCGCACTGCAGCTTCAATTGCTTCTCGGCTGTATCGGACGTTGTGATGCGCTTCGTATTTCTCCTTGATGTTCATCAGGATTGAAATGGTGTCCTCAACCGAGGTAGGCTCTACCATAATTTTTTGGAAGCGGCGGTCGAGAGCACCGTCTTTTTCAATGTATTGACGGTATTCATCCAAGGTAGTCGCGCCAATGCATTGCAGGTCGCCACGTGCTAAGGCAGGTTTGAAGATGTTAGAAGCGTCAAGTGAGCCAGATGCGCCGCCAGCACCGACGATGGTGTGAAGTTCATCAATAAAGAGAATCACGTCTTTCGACTTTTCCAGCTCATTCATTACGGCTTTCATTCGTTCCTCGAACTGACCGCGATACTTTGTGCCTGCAACCAGCGCAGCAAGGTCAAGCGCCACAACGCGCTTATCGTAAAGCACACGGCTGACTTTGCGTTGCACGATGCGCAAAGCTAACCCTTCGGCAATAGCAGTTTTGCCAACGCCGGGCTCACCGATAAGCACGGGGTTGTTCTTTTTGCGCCGTGACAGCACCTGGGCGACACGCTCGATTTCCTTTTCGCGCCCAATAATCGGGTCGAGCTTATCTTCTAAGGCAAGCTTCGTAAGATCACGCCCGAAATTGTCCAGAACGGGTGTCTTTGACTTTTCCATCTTTCGTGATTCATATTGTTGTTGATATTGACCGCTACCGCCAGATGACCCGCCAGCAACAGCGGCTGTAACTGCACCGCCAGTTTTGCCACTCATAATATTCTCTAACTCTTCACGCACGGTCGCATAGCTAATGCCAAATTGCGCCAGAATTTGTGCCGCCAAATTCTCCTCATCTTTAAGCAGCGAAAGCAGCAAATGCTCCGTTCCGATAATGTCAGACTTACAGATTTTGGCCTCGAGATAGGTAATTTTCAAAACCTTCTCCGCTTGCTTCGTAAGTGGCACATTGCCTAGCGTAAGCGTGCCACCTGTCGAGCGCACCGTGTCCTCGACTGCGCGCTTGAGCTTATAGAGGTCACAACCTAAGTTCTTGAGAATGCGTACAGCGATGCCTTCACCCTCACGAATAATCCCTAGCAAAAGATGCTCGGTGCCGATGTAGTCATGGCCGAGTCGTAAGGCTTCTTCGCGACTATATCGGATAACATCTTGAACCCTATTGGAGAAATTCCCTTCCATAGATTGTTGTCAGTTTAATCGTCATAATATTCTCGTTTAGCAATTTGCTTCCCGCAATCTGCTGCAACTGCTGACGCGCTTGCAAAGCGCTCGACATAGAGCGATGCACTTCCCTTAAAGAAACGCAACGGAGCATAAAAGAGTAAAACAGTAACCAATTCAGCTCTCAACGTTAAGTCAGTTCTCTTTTTCTCCCTGAGCAAGTGGTCAGAAAGTGCACTTTTGACACCCTAAGCAGCCCAAGAGCTAATAGCTTGAACCGCAAACGCTCAGGGCTCAATCGCTGCGACGCTCTCTGTCGCTGCACGTGCAGCGCTACTTTCACGTAGAGATAATAAACACAATCGACTCGATTTGCAAAGGGTAACGGCGTTTTTCTCACGCCGTGTTACCAAACATAACAGGGAATCGTTTTAATTCCGAATCCTGTTTGCGTATATTCCTAGCGCGCAAGCATTGCGCTGCAAGAGATGCTCTCTAAACTCCAACTCAAGACAGCTATATGGACGAAAGGGACTTCTTCGATAGTGACTCGGAACACCTGCCTCTACAAGACCGTGAAGAATTTGTAAAGCGCTTCCAGAGCCTGATTGACCGAGATTTGTTACAGACAGTTCACGACCCTGATGAGTTAGAAGAAGCTGCAAACATTCTGATTGAAGAAGGAGACTACCATCGTGCCTTGCGTGTAGCATCATATCTGGTGGACATTGCACCCTACAACGGTGATGCATGGTTTCGGAAAGGAATTGCGCTGGCGAATCTGTCAGACTATGCAGGTGCAGTTGAAGCCTTCGAGAGAGCCGCAGCCCTTAATCCGTCAGACCTCGATACACTGATGCACCTAGGCATCTCTCTTGATAACCTTGGCAAACCTGAAGCGGCTCTGGAGGTCTATGAACGGGCGGCATTGCTGTCGCCAATAGACGATGAGATTCATTTCTGCCGTGCTATCTCTTTGGAACGTTTAGAGCGTTACGCAGAAGCTGAAGCAGAGTTGGAAACCTGCCTCGAGCTCAATCCCGAACATCCAGAGGCATGGTATGAACTGGGATACTGCAAAGATATGCTTGGCAAACTGGAAGAAAGTCTTTTCTGCTACGACAAGCATATTGACTTAGATCCATACAATAGCAATGCATGGTATAATCGCGGAATTGTGCTAAGTAAACTTGAACGCTATCAGGAGTCGGTGCAGAGCTACGATATGGCAATAGCAATCCGAAGCGATTTTGCTTCAGCGTGGTATAATCGTGGCAATGTGCTGGCAGCAATGGGTAATTTGCACGAAGCGATTGATAGCTACAAGCAAACACTGCGCATTGAGCCCGACGATGTGGCAACGCTCTTCAACATCGCAACCGCATATGATGAGTTAGGCAACTATCGTGAGGCAATCCTATATCTCAAAAAGTGCGTAGACATCTCGCCTGACTATGCTGATGCATGGTATGGCTTGGCTTGTGCATATGATATGCTCAATGAGTTGCACCGTGCTAGCGAATGCATCAACCGTGCAATTGCATTAGACAGCACCTCAGCTGATTACTGGTATGCCCGCGCCGAAATTGAATATGGGCTTGACCGCATTGAAGATGCACTACACGCATACCGACAATCGCTGCAATTAGACGATACCAATGTGCAGGTTTGGTATGATTATGCGTCCACTCTGATGGAAATAGAGCGGCACGAAGAAGCGATTACAGCGTTGAAGAAAGTCATTGAACTGGAGCCATCGCTGGCAGATGTGCATTTTGAGTTAGCCTGTGCTTACAAAGCCTTAGGCGATACGGAAAATACCGTGCGAGCCTTGCACCGCGCCTTTACGCTCGACAGTCGCACACGTGATTGGTTCAAGAAGTTCTTTCCCGACCTTTACAAGCATCGCGCGATTCGAGAGGCTTTGGGCTTCAAATGATGCATAGAAACGGTGAGTAACCGTCAGTCGGCATAATGAAGCACGCAAAAAAAATTTTGGGTTTGATAGGACATCAAGTCGGTTACTCACTGTCTCCATTTTTGCACAACATAGCGTTCGAACACTTAGGCCTGCCTTACTTCTACACGCTGTTTGAAGTCTATCCGCCTGAACGGCTAACTGCAGCATTAGATGGTGCAAAAGCACTAGGGTTTTTAGGCTTCAATATAACGATTCCCTACAAAGAGCGAATTGTGCCCTACCTTGATGCATTGAGCGCCGAAGCATCGGAAGTAAAAGCGGTGAATACGCTCTTGAACCAAGATGGGCAGTGGATTGGATACAATACGGATATTTTCGGCTTTGCTGAGCCACTACTGCCTTTTAAGTCGCAGGTCAATGGGAGCGAAGTGGTCGTGTTTGGAGCAGGCGGAGCAGCGCGAGCCGTGGTGCAGGCCCTGAGGCAATTCTTCAAACCAAAGCAAGTCTGGATTGTTGCGCGCGATGAGGCGAAAGCTGAGTTGCTGAAAGAACACTTTGAGCGGCGAAGTAAAAGTCTAAAACTGTCAGCGTGTGCCATCGACAAAGCGTCGCTCGAGTCAGTGCTGGGGACTGCGCGTCTTTTGATTAATGCGACACCTGTTGGCACCGACAGCACCGCATTACCACAGCTAAAAACAGCCCGGCTGTTTCCAGCCGAATGGAAAATTTGGTCGCCTGAAAAGATTGCTTACGACCTTGTCTATCGACCACAAATGACCCCGTTCTTGTATGAGGCACAAGCACACGGCGCCAGAATCATTTCAGGACTTGAAATGCTACTGGCACAGGGTGCAAAGTCCTTTAAGATCTGGACAGGGCAGGAGCTGCCCAGAGATGTCGTGCGTGCAGCGCTGCAGCAGCAATTGAAAGAGTCTGAGCATTGAAGAGTTAGGAAAGAAAACCAGCAGGTAATGTAGCGAGAACAAAGACGCTCAGCGATAAGAACGAGAGAACGGTGCAAAGTTTCCCAGACCTCACCCCCGATTCCAACTGAGCTGAAATCGTCTATCTTTCCTCTTGAAGGAGAGAGTGGGGGTGAGGTAACTCACCAGCATAGCAGACGCACCGTAAGCGTAGTTTCAGCACGACCTAATCACACTCAAACGATGGGAAGACCTTGACACTGGTGACCGTGCCTGTTCGGTTTGGAAGCAATAAGTTAAAGGCTTGGCTCTTACCTGCATCTACTTGACGAAGTGGTGTGCTGCGAGATGTGCCGTCACTGGTAAGGTAAGTCGTGGTGACCACTTGAATCTTGCCATTCTGGTCGTAGCCAGCCGCTACAGCAACTGGGTTCTTGCACGGTGCTTTACCAGTAGCGTTAAATGTGCCTGTAATGCGAAAGTCACTCCCTTCGCGTGCAACCTGCACATTCGTAATTGTTGCAGCAGCATTGGATTCCTTCAAGCGTAAGCCTTTTGCCGTGACTTTGCAGGAAGCAACCTTCCCCTTGATTTTGCTCGCGTCACGCACGCGCTCAAAAGGAGATGTTTCGCCGGGCGGAATGACGCCGCGAGAAGCCATTACTTGGTCAAGAGCCATTGTGCCAGCGTCCTTAGCTGTAAAGCGGTCAACGCCAATTGGCTTACCTGACTCATCGAGATACTCAATATCGATTTGCACAAAGCAAAGTGGATTGGGGTAAGTATTGCGCACCTCACCAACCACAATCAAAAAGCCTACGCCAGACTCACGCAAGCTGTATGAGACAATCTCTACAGGCACATCGGTCTGCGCCCGAAGTGGCACTGCAAAGAGCAGCGCAGCAGCAAAACGCAACATAAAAGAGAGAGCTTTCATAGTAATAAGTTAGAGTTAAGTTGACACTGTGCTTGCTTAAAAGCCAGTGCAAGGTGAGATGAGCAAGTAACCGAACTATAACCGCTGGTAGAGCAAACTGTGATAGTGCTGCTGAATTGGAGGTTGCCTATGCAGATTGGAGGCTGGATTACAGGGGCAGAGTGTATGAGTTAGATTTGCTCGCCACGATTGTAGCGCTCTCCTGCCTCTTTGTTTGGGGCTTTGCGGTCAATTGCAGGCAAAGGAATACTGCCCGGTACTCCGATGAGCGGAAAATCTTTGCGCAGAGGGTAGTATTCAAAATCCTCCGGCATATACATTCGGCGCAGGTCAGGATGCCCAGCGAAGCGCACGCCGTACATATCGTAAGTTTCACGCTCATGCCAGTTTGCAGCTGGCCAGATGCTAGTAACGCTTGGCACAACGGGGTTTTCTTCGCTGACACGCACTTTTAGGCGAATACGCCAGTGCTTATTGAGATTGGTAAGGTTATAAATCACCTCAAAGCGCTCATCGTCGGTGAAGCGGTCAGCACCACAAATGTCTGCACAGTAATTAAACCCGTGCTCTTCTTTCAGCGCGCGGCAGATGTCAACAAGGGAAGCAACTTCGACCAAGAGCGTGGTTTCGCCACGAAACTCTGTCACTTCCCTGATGGCGTGACTAAACTTAGCTTGTAGCGCCTGAAGAATGTCTTTCATCAGTGCTTAACAAGTTAGAAGAAGTTGCACTAGAAAAACTTGAAGCAAAGAGTGCTGCAAGATACGCCTATACCTAAGCGCAAGGAGTATTGCGCCGAAGATTATTTCTGCAAGACAAGCCTGTCTTGCTCAGTTTGCTGCTCAAGCGTGGCTAACCTTTCTTCCGACAAGAGGGCATCACGGAAAGAGTAACGCTGACGCTTGATTTTCTCCTGAATATCCATCAAGGCGTGTAAGACTGCATCAGGGCGAGGCGGACAGCCTGGCACATAGACATCGACAGGAATAAATTGGTCAATGCCTTGCACCACAGAATAGGAGCGAAACATACCGCCTGTGGAGCTGCAAGCGCCCATTGCAATACACCACTTAGGTTCAGGCATCTGGTCCCAGATTTTCTTGACCACATGTGCCATCTTGTAAGTTACGGTGCCGGCAACAATCATCAGGTCGCTCTGGCGTGGCGACATACGAAACACCTCTGAGCCAAAGCGTGCGACATCGTATTTTGGGCCAGCCATAGCCATCATTTCAATCGCACAGCAAGAAAGTCCCATTGGCATTGGCCAGAGCGCGTTGGAGCGAGCCCAGTTGGTTATCGCATCTAAAGTCGTGGTCAGAAACCCATCTCCAAAAGGATTATTCGGCGTCATAGCTCTCACCAGATTGATTTGTCAACAAGATTATGCTTGAGAAACACTCAGTAACCGTTTGCCGTTTTAGTCCCACTCCAGAGCACCTTTTTTCAAAATGTAGAGATAGCCAGCCAGAAGCAACAGCACAAAAGTGAGCATCGGTAAAAAGCCCGAAAGCCCAAGCTCGCGAAAACTCGTTGCCCATGGATACATGAAGACCACTTCAATGTCGAAGATGATGAAGAGCATTGCCACAAGGTAATACTTAACGGAAATGCGCTGCTTGCCTGTGCCAACTGGCTCCATTCCTGATTCATATGTGGTAAGCTTTTGCGGAGTTTTGCGCTTGGGGCCAATCACCACGCCTAGTGCGGAGAAGGCAATGCCTGCTGCAACCGCAAGGCTAATCATCACAAAGATGGGTAAGTAGGACTCCAGCATAATAGCTCCACACTGAGTAAACACAAAGGTAAAACACCAGCCACAAGAAACAAAAGGCACTGAGCCGCAATTGCGGTTTCGATTTCTGCGCTAATTAGCCAACGCCTGTTCAATCGCTTGTTTTAGTTGTGCGGATTCAGGCGAGACGCTGCTCTCGAAACGAGCCAAGATACTTCCATCACGACCTAATAGGAACTTCTCAAAATTCCACTTAATTCTGCCCGGTGGATTGGCGTTTTCTGTTAGCCACCGGTAGAAGGGATGTGCATTGGGGCCGTTTACCTCAGTTTTCTCCATCATGTCGAACTGCACGCCATAGTTCGTCGTGCAGAAGCGCAAAATTTCTTCATTGGTGCCCGGCTCCTGTGCACCGAACTGATTGCACGGGAAGCCAACCACACTCAGTCCTCTGGGCGAATAGGTCTCGTGCAATTTTTCCAAACCACGATACTGCGGCGTATAGCCACACTTTGAGGCTACATTCACGACCAGCATCACTCTGCCTTTGTAGTCAGAGAATGTTTTGGTTTCACCAGTGATGGTTTTGAATGTGAAATCAAGCATAATTGGAGTGTCCGATTTTTTGAGAAGGATAAGCGCTACACCTTTAAACAGTGAGCGCCACTATTTCATTTCATCATAGCTTGACGCACAGTGGGGAGAAATGCAAAAGTCCCGCCGAAGCGGGACTTTAAATAAACACCCCAAAGCCGCTTATGGAATTGGGAATGGTGAAACCTTGTTTTGCGCCAGAATAAAGTTCATATCGTGCCGCACTGTAACAAGGTTTGCTGCAGCATCAATCGTGAAGGCATCTAACTCGGTGCCCGGCGGAATGTAGTCGGGCACGACAACCCTTGTGCCCGGACTGCCAGCAGGCATATTCGGATTACCTTCAATCTGGCGCTGCATGACAGGCAGGCGAATGCCTAAGTCGCTCATTCGTCGGCCTTCGAGGAAGAAAATTTCCTGACGCAGAAGATATAGCATACGGAGATGTGCCCGCACATCATTAGGCGGAAGGGCATCAATATCAGCGTTGCGAATGCTGGTGCGTGAGAGATTATAAATAGGCACAAGGCTGCCGTTACGGCGCAGAATGAGACCAGCGCGAGCGGTGGTATCTCCGCGCGTGGGGTCGCCTGTGGCACGTACGCGAAAGGCTGGGTTACTTGGTCGCCCTCGACGACGACGGTCAGGGTCGCTAATGAGCGTATCACCAGTGGCACGATTTCGCACAGGCGGTCGGCTAAGTGCAAGCGCAATAGCCGCCTTCATTTGATTTCGCGCTTCGGCAAGGTTGTTGTCCGAAATCGCAATCTCTGCCAAAATGAGTGGCGCTTCTTCAGGCTTCAGGGCTTGCAGCGGTGTATCGCGATAAGGGTATTTGGGATCAAGGAAATCCAACCGTGGCAAAGGCTGCATATCTTCTGAGGTGCGCAAGAAAACATATGCTTGTACGTCGTTATCTAGAATGCCTTCCGTGAAAGAAGCTGTCAGAATACCACTGGTATTGGTAGGCGAGAGGTCGACGGCTTGAGCGTTTGCACGGGCTTGAGCTTTGTCGCCTTTTAAGCGAAAGGCACGCGCAAGTGCAATGCGAACTTGCTGTTCCCGTGCAGGAGCAAGAGCACGCACAGCATTAAACTCAACGATAGCTGAATCAATTGCCACGCTAGCTGGTACAGGTCGCCCTAGCTCAGTGAGTGGGAAATGCGTAAAGTTCTCTGCTAGCATCAGAAGTGCCATTCCCCTATACATTCGAATCTCAGCAACTTGTGCAGGCGTTGCGTCTGGATCGCGCGGCACAAGTTCCTTTAAGCCAAAGTCAGCAAGTGCTTTGAGCCGCTGTAAGTTGAAGTAGCACCCTGTTGAGCCAGTGGTGTTAATGGTTAAGTCCAGCGGTGTAATTGAGCGCGGATCATCAATAAGCGGTGAGAGCGTAACGAACACATGGTCGACATTGTCGGAGACAATATCCGTTGTAATAATCGTTGCGCCTAAGGCAAAGGCAAATTGACGGCGCAGGCCGTTGATTAGCGTGGTCGTTGCGCCCTTCGGATTCGAGAGCAGCGATTCCTCAGTAACCGATGGGTTCTGAACCCCT
The DNA here is from genome assembly GCA_025056565.1 of Chloroherpetonaceae bacterium. Lineage (NCBI taxonomy): Bacteria > Pseudomonadati > Chlorobiota > Chlorobiia > Chlorobiales > Chloroherpetonaceae > Chloroherpetonaceae bacterium. Next base: position 50,788 of record JANWWA010000002.1, read on the forward strand.
GTAGGGTCTAAGTAACAACTACTGAGCGCAAGGCTCAGCATCAGCAGCAGAGTAATGACTTTTAAGCGAGTCTGAGTCATTGTTAATTCCTTAAACTTTTTGGTTGTGGTGAGTTTGCGAAGCATTATGGTGTAATTTCAATGCCGAAACGGTATTGAATCGGCGGCGAGACAGCCAAATTGGCTACACCCCCTAAATCCACTTGGCGACCAGAGCGAACTGTGCCAAGTTCAGGATCTACACCTGTAGCGCGCGTGCCGAATACAAATGGGTTACGCACATTGAAACTCAAAACCACACTGCTGAGAAGGTTACCAATAAGACTTTGCGGCACGCGATAGCGTGCAGAGATTTCACGAATTTTAATCCAGTCGGCGGGCTGCACCAGTAAAATGCTGGCATTATCCGTCACATAGTTGTCATTTGGCAGCTTGCCGTTCTCGTAGTTGCGACGTGAAATTTCAGCTCGCTGTTGCGGTGTGGCATTGCTGGGAATAGGCTCGCCAATCAGGTCTCTGTAACCTTGATAGAAGCGGGTGTCTAAGGCTTGATTGAGCGTGTAGTGCCCAGCCGCAAACTCGCCAAAGAGCGAAACGGTGAGATCTTTGAAGATGGTAAAGTCAACGCCAAACGAGCCAAATACTGTCGGAGTAGGTGAGCCGTAAAGTTCAGTTGTAAAATCGCCTGTGTATTGCCCATCTGCGTCGGGTTTGGGCACCGTAACTTGATAGACGCCGAGCGGATAACCTTCTTCGGCACGCATCGGGAGAAAAGCAAAACCACCAATTGTGAAAGGTGCAGAGCCACCCAAACTCACCAAGAGATTATCAACCGTCGAGACGGCACCGCGCACGGCAATATCCAATGTCGGTGATTGATAGACGGCTGCACGCACCGAGAGTTCAATACCACGATTGCGGATTTGCCCGACATTTTGCAACTGCGTAATGCGCCCACCTGACGGATCTTGCGGAAAATCAAAGAGCGCTGCGTCAGTGGTTTGCGTGTAGTAGCTAAACTCAACAGCGATGCGGTCGTTCCAAAAGCCAGCATCAAAGCCGAAGTCAATGCTGGTTGTAATTTCAGGACCCAAGTTGCGATTGCCCGGATTGCCGAAGTTAATGCCAGCCGTGGTGGCAGTGTTGCGGGCCACAGTAAAGGTGCGGTCACGGGCAAAAGGTGTAGGGAAAAAGCCAGTGCGCCCATATGAGGCGCGCAACTTCAAGCTAGAAAGAATGTCCTTAATACCAGCAGGGAAAAAGGCTTCATCGCCAATGTTGTAGGCAATGCCGGCAGTAGGATAAAACTGCGTGCCCACATCAGCACCGAAAGTGGTGTTAATATCGACGCGCATTGCCAGATTGATAAAGAGATTATCAGCGATGCCAATTTGGTCTTGCAGGTATAGGCCACCGTTGAAGAGAGCTTGATTGCTTTCGCGTGAGTTGATAATCGCTGCGTTGTCAAAATCATCTGTGCCTGCCGCAATGTTTTGCCCATCGGCATCGAACTCTCGGTCTTCGACGCGAAAGCCGCGTGCGCCGAAAGACAGCGTTTGCGAGACGATACCAAGGTCAGGCAGCTTGAGCGTGCCAGCATATTCAATCGTCAAGGTTAGATAGTCGCGCTCGGAGCGTGAAAGTGAGCTGGGTGGCGAAATAATCCCTGAGGCAATTGCTGCAACTGGATACAGAATGCGCTGTTCATTTTTGCGATAATCCACGCCGACACGGAAAGTATTTGTCCACTCTTTGATGGGGGTTACACCAAAGGTGAGACCACTGGTAAAGCGATTGACCGTCTCACGCATATCTGGCAAAAGCAAAAACTGCAAAATGCTATCGCGGTTTTGCGTAAAGCCCGCACCTGCCACATAATTGCCCGGCGCAAAAAACGAACCTGCTTCCATCGCAGAGAGCGGTGACGCATCGTAGGCATTATTGAGCAAAGCACGCCCAAACTGATTGCGTGTGTAGGTCGCAAAGAACTCCATTTCGCTCTTAGGCGAAAGAATGGCACGAAGACTGCCTGTAAAGTTGTAGAGCGTGTTGGAGAGTTCATCGCCTTTGAAGACACCGGGCGTATGCTGCACGCTGCCTGAAGCGTTGTAGGTTAAGGCTTCGCTGCCACCTGTAATGTTCAGTGCTTGACGGTTAAAAAACGCAGGTCGGTAGAGCGTAGTGCGCGTAGCTTCCTCAAAAGTAAAACGCGTTTCAGGCATATCGACCCCGTTGATAGTGGTGAAGCGCACTTTTGCTTCTCCGGGTCTGCCTTTCTTGGTGAAGATTTGAATGACACCGTTAGCGGCCTCTGAGCCATAGAGCGTGGAGGCTGCACCACCTTTGATGACTTCGACGCGCTCAATATCGCCTACAACAATATCGGCTAATGCAGATGAGACGGCGCCCCCTGTGCCGTTTGCTAGGCGAAAGTTGTCTCCATTGTCGACGCGAATGCCGTCAATGTAAATCACAGGGGTCGTGTTGGAGAGGGCGCTTTTGATGCCACGCGTTTGAATGCGTGCACCTGTGCCCGGCAACCCTTGTGCATTGAACGAAGAAAGCCCAGGCACTTGCCCTTGAAGAAGCTGGTCAATAGATTGCGCCGATGTGCGTTCAATATCTTTTGAAGAAATGGTTTCGACTGGAGCGGGTAGTTGCCGTTTAGAAGTGACCGTGCCTTGTCCAGTAACAACTAATTCATCAGCTTGCACGCTGCTCTGCACAAGGCTGAAGGCAACTTCAACTGTAGTGCCTGCCCTGACCGTAACTTGTTTGGTTTGAGGTTTGTAGCCGACGTAGCGCGCTACGACATTATATGTGCCAACGGGCACTTTGCGAATGATGAATTCGCCATTCACATTTGTGGTGGTGCCAAGTTTCAAGTCAGGGATAAAAACGCTGGCGCCAATAATCGGGGAGCTATCTGCTGCATCAGTAACGACACCACGAATATCTCCTGTCTCTTGCGCTTGAAGATTGGTAACAATAAGTGTGGTCAGCAGAACATAGAGCCAGTACAGGGTAAGTCGCCTGTAGCGAGGTTTCATTCTGTCCTCCTTGTTGTTGTGTTAGTGATAGAGATTTGCTGCTTAGACGCAGCTTAATTGAAAGATATTAAATCTCTAAGCCAATTCTAAGAGAAGCAATTGTGGTCAAATCAGGTGAAAAGTGTGGCTAAATCGGCGTGAGAGGTGAGTGAGCACCGAAGTTTGGAGCAGCAGGATGCCATACTTTTGCCTAAGCACAAAAATCCTTACTTTCGCCCAGAAAAGCTCGACAACAAAACAACACTCAAAATGCCTTCAACACAAGCTGCGACTACAGCGCCTCTTGTTAGCACAAGTGCCGACACAGCATTTTTCGGACACCCGCGTGGGCTTTCGACACTCTTCTTTACTGAGATGTGGGAGCGCTTTAGCTACTACGGAATGCGAGCATTGCTCATTCTCTTCATGACAGCACCAGTAGCGTCAGGTGGACTAGGTTTCGATGCTCGCAATGCGGGTGCAATTTATTCTATCTATACTGCCTTCGTCTATTTGCTCTCATTGCCCGGCGGTTGGGTTGCGGACAAGTTCTTAGGGTTGCGCCGCTCAGTGTTCATTGGGGGCGTCATCATTATGTGTGGGCATATCTCCTTAGCGATTCCAAGCGTTGTGAGCTTCTATGTGGGGTTAGTGCTAGTGGTGCTGGGCACAGGCTTGCTTAAGCCGAACATTAGTGCACTGGTCGGTCAGCTTTATGCGCCTGAAGATGCGCGCCGTGATGCAGGATTTTCGATTTACTATATGGGTATCAATCTTGGGGCGTTTGCCGCACCACTGGTGTGTGGCACGCTGGCGCAGTCAGAGCAATTTAAGTCATTGCTAACAGGCTGGGGAATTGACCCTAATTCAAGCTGGCATTGGGGTTTCGGAGCCGCAGCCGTTGGAATGTTCCTAGGACTGGTGCAGTTTGTGCTGACAGGTCATTTTCTTGGCAATGCAGGCGCGCCACCGCCACGCACGCAGGGAGACGGTGGAGCACAGCAACCACAAAAGCAACTTCTCTTTGGTATCGGTGGCACCCTGATACTGCTGGCTTTGGGCATAGTAGTGTTTGGCACAGGAATGTTGGACTTTAATGCGGATAATCTCAGCCTTATTATCGGTGTAGGATATGTCGTTGTAACGATGGGTTACTTTGCGGCCCTGTTTGCGCAGGAATGGACACCTGTCGAGCGCAATCGCCTCATTGTAGTTGGAGTGTTGTTTGTTTGTGCAGCAATCTTCTGGTCCGCCTTTGAGCAAGCTGGTTCAAGCCTCAATCTTTTTGCTGACCGCTACACGCGCAATACACTCTTTGGCTTCAATTTCCCATCTTCCTATTTCCAATCACTGAACTCACTGTTTGTAATCGTGCTGGCGCCGCTGTTTGCGTGGCTCTGGATTTGGCTAGCAAAGCGGAATTTGGAGCCTTCAAGCCCTGTTAAGTTTGCACTGGGCTTGCTGGGAGCAGGTATTGGTTTTGTGATTTTGGTGCCGCCGGCCCTCACCTTAGCCAGTGCGCCTGAAGGAATGCGTGTCAGCCCGATGTGGCTGGTGATGGTCTACCTAATTCACACTATTGCAGAGCTGTGTCTCAGTCCAGTTGGGCTTTCCACTGTAACCAAATTAGCACCTGAGCGCGTGGCAGGACAAATGATGGGCGTCTGGTTTCTTGGGGCATCGGTCGGTAACTTTGCCGGTGGGCAAATAGCCAGTCTCTTTGAAACTTTCCCGCTACCGCAGCTTTTCTTATCGGTCTTTGCAACCGCTGGTATCTCGTCGCTCATTCTCTTTTTGCTAGTAAAACCAATTCGTAACTTGATGGGCGGCGTAAAGTGAAAACCTCTTCGCCTATGAGCAAAATTGGTGTCATAATTCGCAAAGAATACTTGGAGCGCGTGCGGAGTAAAGGTTTTATCCTTGCAACCGTGCTCATTCCAGTCTTGATGTCAAGTTTTATTGTTGTGCCGCTGGTGCTGCGACTGCTAAGCGATAAATCTGGCACGCATCTTATTCTTTTAGACAAAACAGGCAGGCTGGAGCAGCCCCTTCGGCAAATTCTCGAGCAGGAAAAAAGTATGCGCATTACAGTAGCGCGTGCGGCAGATGAAAAAGAAATTTATCTAAGAGAGCAAGAGCTTGCAAGCAAAGAAGCGCCACCAAGCGGCATACTCACGCTACAGATAGATTCTTCGGGAAAAGTGCTGGCAACTTATCGAGGCAAAAGCGTAACGGACTTCGATTTGATGGAGCGCTTGGAGAACAGCGTTAAGATGGCAGTAAGGCGTCTCAGCCTGAAAGAAAAAGGGTTCTCGGACGATGAAATTGCAAGGTTGGAGCAACCTGTGATTTTCCGTGCGCAGCGCAGCAGTGAGAAAAGCGAAGACTCGGGCATTGGCAGTTTTCTTGTGAGCTACATAATGTCGTTGCTCATTTATGCGACCTTGTTAGGCTATGGGGCAGTTATTTCATCGGCGGTAATTGATGAAAAAGCAAGCAAGGTGATGGAAGTGCTAATTTCTTCTGTCAAGCCAATTGACCTGATGATTGGCAAAATCGTAGGAGTAGGGCTAGTGGCGCTGACGCAATACAGTATCTGGATTGTGGTCGCCTTAGCGCTCTCGGGACTATCGCTAAGGTTGGGCGCGTCTGCTGCGCCACCAATTAATTTCACTCTCTCGCCTGAGCTGCTGCTGTATTTTGTGCTATACTTTGTGCTAGGTTATCTGATATACGCTACACTCTATGCCGCAACAGGCTCTGCATTTGAGAGCACGCAGGACGCACAAGCGTTGCAGACGCCGATTACTCTGTTAGCAATTATTCCGATGCTGGTAATTCAGTCGGTAATCTCAAAGCCAGACTCGGCAACGGCGGTCATTTTATCGCTCATTCCGTTCTTTGCGCCGATTCTGATGATTGCGCGGCTAAGCGTAACCGATGTGCCCCTGTGGCAAGTGCTACTGAGTTTCGTGCTGATGGGAGCAACATTCTATGCAGCGGTGTGGATTGCAGCAAAAATTTATCGAGTCGGGGTGTTGATGTATGGCAAAAAGCCCTCTCTAAATGAGATTGCTAAGTGGCTGCGCTACTCTTGACGGAGCTACCCTAAGAACACGCGCACAGTGTTGATAATGTAGGACAGGGCTTGCTCGACTGCCTCAGTGCGCTCGTGCCGAACAATAATGAAGCCTTCACCCTCATATGTGCCAGTTGGCGGCATGTTAAATTGTGGTATGGACATATCAGTAACCATTGTGCCGAGTTCTCTTTGCACATCGTCAAGACCGATGACTTGCTTGACCGTGCCACTGCCCTGTCCTCTGAGGAAAGCAACACCGCTGGCATAGCGTTGCTTTGGCACATTAAATTCTCCGTAAATCATAAGGCGAACCCACTCTGCGTAAAGATTGGCACTGTGTGAGCGAGAGTGCAGCGTCAGAATTTGTGCGCCCGGAGGTCTGGCACCAACTTCTGAAATTGCAAGGCTACCGTCTGGTCGGCGAAACCACTCCAAGTGTGAAATGCCCGTATCTAAGCCAAGTGCTTTCAGGGCTGCAGCACCAGCAGCACGAATATCGGCATAACGCTCGCTTTCAGCTTCACGAGGAGACAGAATTCGCCATTGAATCCACTGATTTTGCATTGCCTCTAAGGCACTGGGCAAATAGCGCGTAACCGATTGCCAAACAGCTTTACCGTTTTGCATCACGGTCTCCAGCGAATGCTCTTCACCTGTGAGAAATTCTTCTGCAATCACTTCGTTTTGCTCAGAAGGATTCAGTTGCCAAAGTGCTTGCTGCAGTGCATGGAAGCTATCTACGCGAAAGGTGGAAGCAGACCCTGCACCGTAAGTGGGCTTGAGAATAATGGGAAATCCAACCTGCTCAATGAACTGGTGGGCGTCGCTGTGACGACGAATGCGCTGAAACCTTGCACAGGGAATTTGATGCGCTTGGAAAAGCGCCTTCATTTTGGCTTTGTTGCGAAAGTTGTGAGCTACGGCAGGGCGAAGCCCGGGCAAGTCGAAGTGCTCTCGGATCTGTGCAATAGGCTCTTGAACGTGTTCATTGGAAGAAAAAATGCAGTCTATACGCCCGAAATAATCTCGGAGTTTCGAGGCAGCGTAGAGCAGTTCATCGGCATCAGCCTGCAGGTGGGTTTGCCAATGCCCCGCAATTCGGGCTCGAATCGCCTCTGGCAAGCGTTCCTGCGGAAAAGCACTAATTACACCCAAAGTGACATCAGGCAAACTGGCAAGTGCTTCCAGCGATGCCAGTGCTCCAGCATTACAAAGCGGCGCAACAAATACTACCACAGGCATATTTTCAAGAAAGACCTTTCCTTTGTTGTTACAACAACTGTTGGTGCAAGTTATACACGAAGTGCATACGGTCAAAGTATAGGGTAATGCAGTGCTTTGCAAAAATGGTGAGTGTGAAGGTATCCGCACTCTACCTTTCTTTTAGCAAGAGAAAGCAGTGGTGCACTGCAAAGCGGTAGGGCAGGGGTAAGCGCACATTTATACTGTTGCGAATGGAAGGCGTATCTTCACGCTTTCGCAATACTGGTTTGTGCGTTGGTCGGCGCAAGGTGTTCTTCGCTATATTTACAGCACGCCAACATTACTTTGCCAAATGACACGCCTTGCAATCTTGCTACTAAATCTGCTCATTTTCTTTGTGCTCATTGGCTATGTGCTAAATCCGCTACTGCAGACGCTAAACAGCGGGTTTTATGACGCACAGGGTCAGTACACCTTCCAGAACTACGTGTCGCTTGTAGAGCGCCCTGAACGCCTGCGTGCATTTGCAAATACAATCTTGCTTTCTCTACTCACTGTGTTAGGAGCAGGACTGTTCGGCACCACCTTGGCATACACATTTTGGCGGTTTGATGTTCCGCTCAGAGGGTTGCTGTCACGCCTTGTGCTCTTGCCGCTGGGCTTACCGCCACTGGTGGGCGTTTTTTCGTTTCAGTTTCTCTACGGCGAATCTGGAGTGTTGTCGCGCTTGTTGCAGGGGCTCTTCAAACTGCCAGCGCCACCTTTTTCATTTGAGGGGTTATGGGCAGTGTGGCTCGTGCATCTGTATTCGTTCTACGTGCAGTTTTATCTGTTTGTCAGCGCAGCACTCGCCAGAATTGATACTGCGGTGTTGGAAGCTGCAGAAAATCTGGGCGCAAGTGCATGGTCACGTGTGTGGAAAATTCTTTTGCCGCTGCTGCGACCATCGCTACTTTCTGCGGCGCTAATCGTGTTTGTGCTAAGCATGACGTCTTTTACAGCGCCGTTGCTCTTTGGCGGCAAAACGGCATTTTTGACGGTGGAAATCTTCAATCAAAAGATCTCGGGCGAATTCGGCGTTGCGAGCGCAATGACAGTAGAATTGGTCGCGCTCTCAGTTACGGCGGTGTTTTTGTTTGAAGTGTGTAATGCACAGATGCGCTTGACGGTGCGCTCAAGAGGAGCGCCACGTGAGTTACCCCTCGAGCGCTTACCGCTACCGCTTTTTCTGCTCTTTATGCTGCAAGTGCTCTTCATTGCACTGCCAATTTTTGCGCTAGTCTTGATGTCTTTTGCAAAAGACCCGCTCGCAAGCACCAGTATTCTGCCGACGCAATATAGCCTTGAGCACTACTATCGGCTGCTATCTGATGCAGCGGTATATCGTCCCTTTCTCAATAGCCTCTCAATGGCAGTTTTAGCCAGTGTGCCAAACCTTGTATTTGGATTGGTTGCAGGATTGCTGATTGCACAGCGGAGGATTTTCTTGCGTGAAGTTATGCTGGCACTGCTGCTCTTGCCCTTAGCCATTCCGGGCACAGCGCTGGCTATCAATCTGATTGCAGCCTTTGCCAAGCCATCAATCTTTGCTTTTGGGACAGTGCTGGTTGGCTCTTCAATGCTATTGCCGCTTGCGTATTTTATTCGACACTTGCCATACATCACGCGCAGCGTTGCAGCAACGCTGGAAACCTTCGACTACCAGCTGGTGGAAGCAGCGGCTACGCTGGGCTCGCCCTACCTACGGATTATCGGACGAGTCATTGCGCCACTCATTTTGTCCTCACTAGCGTCAGGTTTTCTATTTACTTTCATCGGTGCGATAAGCGAATTTCCGTGTTCAATTTTGCTCTACACGCCCGACAATCTGCCAATTGCCGTAGATATTTTTTCTCAGCTTCGAATAGGGAGTTTTGGATTGGCTGCTGCAGAGGGGGTATTGCTCATCACGCTTATCTTTGCGCTAACTTGGGCGTTCAATAGACTGTTTCAAACACGTGCAGCAGAGACGCCACTTCAACTCTAAATGCAGTGCGATTAGCCAATTAAGGCGCTATGAAAAAACTTCTCGAGGCAATCCTGCTTGATTTCAAAGAATACTTACTGCTGGCTGGCTTCTGCTTGCTGTCTCTGGCGCTCATGGCCAATACGGAAACACCTGCTTTGCGTCTAATTCGTGCTTCGGGTCTGGAACTTTATGCCACCATAGAACGCATGCTGGGACTGTTGCCACAATACTTCGGTCTGGCGCAGAAAAATGCACAGCTGCAGCGACGCAACACCGAACTGTTGGCAGAGCTTTCACTGCTGCGCACGGCTCAAATTGAAAATCAAGAGCTGCGTGCGCTACTGAACTACAAGCAGCACACCGCATACCCATTGAAGCTAGCGCAAATCGTTGACCGCACATTTTCACACGAGCGCAATCTCTTCACTATTAACTTGGGCAGTAATGATAGCGTTGAGGTCAATATGCCAGTGGTAACCGATGAAGGGTTAGTTGGGCGAGTGGTGCTGGTCTCACCAAATTATGCCATCGTGCAGCCAATTATCAACCGTGATTTCAAGGTGGGCGTGGTGTTGGAAAAGCATCGTGCTGCAGGAGTGTTGTCGTGGATTCCATCGGAACACTTGGCAGCCGTAGAGCATGTGCTACTGAGCAACTCGGTGGAAGTAGGTGAACGCGTGCTGACCGCGCATTTTAGCTCTTTTGCCGTGCCGAACATTCCAGTTGGAACAATTGTGGCAGTGGATAAGACCGCCTCACAGCTCTTCTACACAATTCGTGTTGAACCGTCGGTAGATTTCGGCACGCTGGAACACGTCTTTGTGATGATGCGCCCACCTGATAAGGAGCTGGAAGCGGTGCAGCGGCGATACAGAGAACTGCAATAACTTTTCGGGAGCAGAGCTTTGCTACGGCGCATCATCTTCTACCTTGGAGTGGCGTTTTTATTAGGATTTGCGCAAAAGTTTCTTTTGGATCGGCTAATACTCTACGGTGCAGTGCCAGATATCGTGCTAATCTGGCTAGTGTTTATCGCACGCCGTGAGGGGCAAAGTTTGGGCACAACACTGGGCTTTTTCATCGGGCTAATGATGGACTTGCTGCACAGCACATTAGGCATTGATGCATTTGCTAAGACAATTGCAGGTTTCGCTGCGGGCTTTTTTCGTGAGCGCGAGGGAGCGCTGGGACAGCAGGAATTTTTTACGGCAGTAGCATTAGCCAGCTTTGTGAGCACGGTAGCGTTTTACCTTGTCAGCTTCGGCATTGCAATGGTGTGGTGGAAGTATGTGCTGGCAGCGGTAGTGAGTGTGTGTTACAACTTGTTGCTGGGATATGTAACGCAAACCTTGATACTTTACCGGCTCTAAAAAAGTCAATAATGCAAGACAAGTCGATTTCGCCACTGATTTATGGCGCATTAAGCCTCATTTTTGCAGTGTTGGTTGGAAGGCTGTTTTACTTGCAGGTTATCTCGTCGCAAGCGCTAGGTCAAATTTCTTCGCAAAATAGCGTACGCAAAATTCCCGTTGATGCATCACGCGGCACGATTTACGACCGCAATGGGATTCCTATCGTGGAAAACCAGCCCCAGTATTCGGTGCAAATTGTGCCAGCCGAATTTGACAAGACCAAACTTCCTGAGGTGGCAGCGCTGCTCGGAGTGAGCGAGCAGTTCCTTGCAGACAAAATCAAAGAAGCAGAGAGTTATAGTCGATATGCGCCCTCTCGCATTTTACGCGACATTAGCTTTCCAGCCTTTTGCCGCTTGCAAGAGCATCTCTGGCGATTGCCGGGCATTGATGTCGTAATGGAAAACAAGCGTAAGTATCCACGCAAAGATTTCAGTGCCTCGCATATCTTAGGCTACACAAAGTTTATCTCAAAGCAGATGCTGGAGAAATTGCCGAAAGACATCTATGCACGTGACGACATTATCGGCTATGCTGGGCTGGAAAAAACATATGAAGAATACCTACGTGGTCAGCGTGGCTACAAGCTGATGATTGTGAATTCATTAGGCAAGCAAATTGCCGAGTATGAAGGCGGGGCTCAGCATGTTCCTGCCCAGCGAGGCAGCGATTTGTTTCTGACCTTGGATGCATCGCTGCAGGCAGTGGCAGAAAGTTTGCTGACAGCTACAGGGAAGTCTGGCTCTATCGTAGCCCTGAATCCCCAGAATGGGGAGGTGCTGGCTATGGTCAGCAAACCAGATTATGACCCTGCGCTGCTGGAAGGCTCGACCGACGCTGCAACTTGGAATGCATTAGTCAAAGACCCCAAAAATCCGCTCTTTAATCGCACGACTCAAACGCGCTATCCGCCGGGTTCAACCTTCAAGATGATTTGTGCAATTGCTGCGCTGGAAGAAAAAGTCATCACGCCCTCAACCATCTTTGGCTGCTCAGGCTACTTCAAGTTTGGCGACAAAAACTTTCTCTGCCATCGTGGCAAAGGACATGGTGGAATGGACGTTGTCCGTGCAATTCAACACTCCTGCAATAGCTACTTCTACCAACTGGTTTTGCGGGTTGGACTAGACCGCTGGGCAAAATACGCATCGCTTTTCGGGTTTGGTGAAAAGACAGGCTTAGATATTGCCGATGAACAAACGCCGCCCTTGCCCACGCGTGAGTATTTCAACAAACGCTATGGGCCTTATAAAGTCGGCTGGCACGATGGCTTTTTGGTGAATCTGGGTATTGGTCAAGGCGATATTGGTGCCACGCCGATTCAGATGGCGCGCTACGTGGCAGCACTGGCAAACTTGGGCACACTGGTGCAACCGCATCTGCTCAGAGCCTATCGTGACAAACAAACAGGGGAACTGCGCTACCCGCAATTTGAACATAAGCCCTTACCTATTTCAAAGACGACCCTCGACATTGTGCGCAATGGAATGCGGCTCTGTGTCTCAGAAGGCACAGGCAGAGCTGCCCAAGTTCCCGGTATTGAAGTAGCAGGTAAGACTGGCACAGCTCAGAACCCACACGGCGAAGACCACGCTTGGTTCATCGGCTTTGCGCCGTATGACAAGCCGACCATTGCAGTGTGTGTCTTGGTAGAAAACGCAGGGTTCGGTGGCGCGGTGGCGGCACCGATTGCAGGCAAGCTCATAGAGCATTATCTCAGGCGCATGCCTGCGCAAGACTCAACCCAAACCTTGTTGTCGCTAAGTGTGCCTTAAATGCAGCGCTATGTTCTGCCGAACATCTTATCCAGCTCTTCAAGCGAAAGTTTGATGATAATTGGGCGACCGTGTGGACAGACATAAGGCATTGAAGTAGCAAAAAGCTGGTCAATCAGCACCTGCATCTCGTGTGCGGTGAGTCGATCTCCTGCCATAATCGAGCTGCGGCACGCATATGAGGCAGCCAATCTCTCCCTTTGCCCCAGCGAAAGCGTTTGCGTATAAGTTTGATACTGCTCAAGAATCTCTTGCAAAATGCGTTCCTCTGACCCCGGACGCACATCAGGCGGAATGCCCTCGACCAGTAGCGTGCGACTGCCAAACATTCGGAATGAAAAGCCCAGTCGAATCAGGTCATCGCGGATTTGTTCCAAAATCTCGGCTTCCCATGGTTTAAGCTCAATGCGGTGAGGAAAAAGCAGTTGCTGCGAATGCGGCACACCAGAATTCATAATTGCCAGCGCGCGCTCATAGAGAATGCGCTCGTGCGCAACATGCTGGTCAATAATCATTAGCCCCGACTTGATTTGTGTCAGGATATACTTGTTGTGAACCTGCCAAACAAATCGCTCATTGGTCTTCTCCTCCGGAGGAGCGGTGTCGGAAGGGAAGACAAGTTGCTGGGGCGAGTCAGGCAGTAGGCTTGAGCTGCTACGGTGCCGCTGGTTAGATGGTTCCGACGCAGTGGCTTGTCGGAAAGTCTGGTAATCTTCGTAGAGTATACGCGAAGTGCGGCTATCTCGGTCTGTGGTCTCGTAGCGCAAGCGCTTAGCCAGTCCAATGAACTCAGGCTCTACAGAGGAGGAATGCATTGAAATGGGTAACAAAGGCGCCTCAGACTTTTCTTCTAACTTGACAGTTGGTGCGTAGTCAATCTGCCGCACAGCATCGCGCACGATGGCATAAACCAAGTTATAGACATTGCGTTCATCTTCGAACTTCACCTCCATTTTTGAGGGGTGCACATTTACATCAATATGTCGCGGGGGCAGCGTGAGATGTAAGCAAAAGAACGGTTGCTGCCGTTCAAGAAGCAGTTCTCCGAAGGCTTGCATCACTGCGTGCGAAATGAGGCGGCTGTGCACCACGCGTTCATTGATGAAAAGAAACTGCTCATTTTTGCTGCGCTTCATCATAGCAGGCTTGCTAATGTAGCCCTTGAGCGAAAGAAGCGAATTGCCGCCTGAAACTTCAATGAGTCCTTTACTGAAATCTTGACCAAAGAAAGCATCAAGTCGTTCTGGCAGCGAGCCACTTTTGAGGCGAAAGACATCCTCCCCATCTGAGACCAGAGCGAAGGCAATGTCAGTATGAACAAGCGCCTGTGCTTGAACGGCTTCATAGATGTGCTTGAACTCCGTAGCATTTGATTTAAGAAATTTGCGCCGTGCAGGAATGTTGAAAAAAAGGTTACGCACGCTGACAGACGTGCCATCTGCGCCTTGCACAGCAGCCGTATCTTGGAGCATACCGCCCTCAATGCGCACTAGCGTTGCCACCGTATCTTCACGCCGCTTAGTTTTTAGCTCCACTTGCGCTACCGCAGCAATGCTGGCGAGAGCTTCACCACGAAAGCCAAGTGTATGCAAATTCTCCAAGTCTTCTACATCGGAGATTTTGCTAGTCGCAAAGCGCTCAAAAGCAAGCACGGCGTCGTCTGATGCCATGCCGCAGCCGTTGTCAATGACCTGAATGAGCGTTTTGCCTGCGTCTTTGACAAGAACCAAAATATCATCTGCACCCGCATCAATAGCGTTTTCCACTAATTCCTTCACAACTGAAGCAGGGCGCTGCACCACTTCACCAGCGGCAATTTTATTAGCAACTGCATCAGGTAGTTTCTTGATGAGAGCCATTGCACATCAAGTTTAGACAGGTAAGAGTCACTCATCACTGCACTCAACACAGTTTCTTAGCATCAGGTTCAGCGTGTGCCCGAAATTCAGTGGCACTGTTCAAAGAGGCGCTGACACTTTCCCGTAGAAGTTAAGCCAGTGTTGCCTTCCGTTCTCCGAAGAAAGCTGAAATGCAAAGAGAGAATTTTGGTGTTTGCATCAAAACAGGTTCGTGTTGCGTCTACGTTAAGTTTCTTTAGGATTTTTGAACGATTTTTTTCTTTTGTAAGTTTGCAGTTAGGGTAAAATCTCTTCATGGCAAAGACGGTAATTCTGACCGGTGGCACAGGACTCATCGGGTCAGAGCTCTTTAGGCAACTGCGCCAGCGGGGGGATAACGTAATTGTCTTCACGCGAGACCCCCAGAGGGCTGCAACGCAGTTGCCGGGCGCAGCGGAGTATGTTCATTGGGAGGCATACCAAAGCGAAGGAGGCTGGCAAGAAGCGCTAAGTAAAGCGGACGCAGTGATTCATCTGGCGGGCGCACCTGTAGCGCAACGCTGGAATGATGACTACAAGCGGCAAATCTACGACACACGCGTTCTAAGCACGCGCTATATAGTCCAAGCACTGGCGCGCGCTGCTAAGCGACCTTCCGTCTTCGTTTCTGGGTCCGCAGTCGGTTACTATGGCGTTCAGGGCTACGGGGAAGCCGTGCCAGCGCTGGACGAAAGTGCACCGCCTGCATCTGACTTTCTGGCTAAGGTTTGCATAGACTGGGAGAAAGAAGCGCTGGCTGCACAGGCACTCGGCGTGCGAACCGTTGTTGTGCGAACAGGTGTTGTGCTTTCTACCAAGAGCGGGGCACTGGAAAAAATGCTAACGCCATTTCGCCTGTTTGCAGGCGGTCCTATCGGCAGCGGCAAGCAATGGGTCTCTTGGATTCACCTTGATGACGAAGTCGGGATTTTCCTCTTTGCCTTAGACCGAGCCGATGTCAGCGGAGCGCTCAATGCTACAGCGCCAGAACCAGTGATGATGTCTGTGCTGGCGTCAACGTTGGGGCGAGTGTTATCACGACCGTCCATTTTTCCTGTGCCAAAAGCAGCCTTGCAAGTGCTCTTTGGCGAAGCGGCAGATGTGATTGCTGAAGGTCAGCGTGTCATTCCAAAGCGGCTCTTGGAGCTGGGTTATACTTTTCAGTATCCAAGACTGGAAGATGCGTTGCGGGACCTGATTCAGCGCGGAAAGTAGCAGCAGAGTGCGCTGAGCAAGCACCAAGTCAGGTGGCAATAGAGAGCTTAGTTATCAAGTCTGCAAATACTGATACTGATAACCAAACTTCGTTAGAACCATGGCGAAAAAGGGTGATAGTCAGCAATTGACGTTCCAGTACACTGAACTGGTCATCTATGGCGTGCTTTTTCTGGCACTGGTTGCCGCAGTGTTTGTGCTCAACATCAATCTTTCTACGGAAAGCCGCCGCGATGCTGAACAAATCTTTTGCGCTACTAAGCAACAAGAATACTGGAGCCGTGCTTACCGCAACTTGCTCAAGACGCAGACGACGCTGGCTGAGTATGAGCTAATTGCGGGCGACAGCACACAGTTTGCGCTAGCTGAACAGAAGCTCGCAACGATTGACACCAGTTTCCGTCTTTACCGCCGCTCCATTGAGGTCTTTGATGGCACAGTGAAGGCACTGGACAGAGGTGGCAAGATCATTTTGGAGGGCGTTGAGTATCAAATTGACCCTGTTAAAGATGAGCGCGCGCGCAAGTTTGTGATGGATATTGCAAGCAAATGGTATCCCCGCGCCGATTCCTTGATTGGTATTTCGCATCAGTATGAAGCCACGCGCAAGATTAACCCTGACATGCTACTAGCAGCAATTGATTTTGCTGTGCAAAATGATGAGCCGATTCTTGCCGATAACCGCGACTTTATCGTCAAGCTCGGTGAGCTGGCTACCGAGCGACAAAACCGCCTGCAAACTATTCAGGTCTTTGCGCTCTTGGCAAGCATTCTGGTGTTTGCTGCAATGGCTGTGCGGCTGACGATTTCACTGAGAAAGCAAGCCAAAATCATTCAAGATTCCCAGAGTCAGCTGGTGCAGTCCGAGAAGATGGCTTCGCTCGGTCAGATGGTCGCAGGTCTGGCTCACGAAATGAATACCCCGCTTGGCTTTGTGCGCAACAATGTAGAAATCATTGCGGAGAATGAAAAAGAACTGCAGGCAGTGTTCCAGAGCGCCAGCAGCGTTTTCAAAGATCTTGCGAGAGGCAACTATGAAGAGGTAGAGAAAAAGATTCCTGAGACCGTCAAGAAGTTAGATGAGCTGGAGCAAATCGGCGTAGTTGAAGAAAACAAAATGATGATTCAGAGTGCCTTGCAGGGTATTGACCGCATTCAAGAACTAATTGTCAATCTCAAGAACTTCTCTCGCCTCGACCAGTCTATGATGCAGATGGCTGATGTCAATGAGTGCTTAGACTCCACACTGGTGATTGCAAACCATCTCTTGAAGCGCCATGTAACGGTTCACAAGGAATACGCACAATTGCCGAAAGTCCTCTGTGCGCCAGCCCAGCTAAACCAAGTGTTCCTGAATCTGATTTCCAATGCAGCCTATGCGATTGAAAAACACAAAGGGCAAGGTAACATCTGGTTGAAGACCTACATTTCACCCAAAGCTGCCGAGGTGGTCATACAAATCTCAGACGATGGTATGGGCATACCAAAGGAGATTATCAACAAAATTTTCGACCCATTTTTCACGACCAAGCCAGTAGGTCAAGGCACGGGTATGGGGCTGTCTATTTCACGGAAAATTATTGAAGAAGGGCATAAGGGTCGTATTGAGGTGAAGAGTGTAGTCGGCAAAGGTACAGACTTTTTCATCTACCTGCCGATGAAGACTGAAATCAAGGAAGAACGGGTGTTTGAAAACGTGCCAGCGCTCAACTAAATTTGCTTAGCATTCGCAAAAAACCGCTGGAAAAGATATATTTTCGCAAAACTCTTCAAACAGGGTGAGAGTTCTATGTCTACAAATCCGCAAATCAATCTGCTCTTGGTTGATGATGAGCCACTAGTGCTGCAATCGCTCTCGGCAACCTTCCGTAGGCAGTATAACATCTTTACGGCAACAAATGGCAAGGATGCAATTGAGATTGTCCGTCAGAATCAAATCCATGTCGTTCTGAGCGACCAGCGTATGCCAGGAATGCTGGGACATGAGGTCTTGCGTATCATCAAGACAATAAGTCCAGGCACAATTCGGATTTTGCTCACTGGCTACAGCGACCTTGATGCGATTATGAACTCCGTGAACTCGGGCGAAGTCTTCCGCTACCTTACGAAGCCTTGGAAAGTTGACCAGCTTCGTGAGACCGTAAGTGCGGCTGCTGAAATTGCGCTCAAGGTCAGTCAGGTCTATCCTGACCGCTCGGAGATTTTGAAAAACAAAGCGAATGTGCCTGTGGAGGAGCTGGTTGAAGAAGAGCCGCCACCGCCACCAAGCGAACAGCAAGGCTATTTGCTCATCGTAGAATTCAACCGCGAGCAGCTGAACACGATGACAAAGGTCTTTGAGAAGAAGTATAAAGTTCTGCCAGCTGGCTCAATTCAGGAGGCATTTGATTTGCTTTCTAAAAATCCTGTGGAGGTGATGGTGACAGACCTTAACTTGAACAGCGAAGATGGAATGGATTTTCTCTATGCGGTCAAGCAGGAGTATCCTGACATCGTGACGATTCTCCTGACACAGGTGCGAGATGCCTTGCTGGCTATTAAGTCTATCAATGAGTTTCAGGTCTATCGCTACCATGTCAAGCCGTGCTCTGTGGAAGACTTGGATAAGACTATCCAGCTTGCGTTTGCAAGGGCACGCACCTACAAGACACAGCCCACGCGCAACATTCACGCCGTAGCTCAAAAAGTTGCGCCGAAGCTCATTGAGCAACAAGCTACAGAGAAAGGCAACTGGTGGCGTGAAAAGCTCCGTGCTGCCAAAAAGCTCTTTGGCGTTGGGTAACCACTACTCTGCTACACTTTTGGGTCGCTCCCTCTGGGCGACTTTTTTATTTTTGCACCACTTTCATCAGCTTTAACTTGGCAAACTTGACAGTATGTATCGTGTAGCGCTCTCAGAGTTTGAAGGCCCACTTGACCTTCTACTTTTTTTCATCAAGCGCGATGAGCTAAACATTTACGACATTCCGATTTCCAAAATCACAAGTGACTTTTTAGCATACCTTGATGCACTGCAAACACTAAACCTTGAAGTGGCGGCTGATTTCATCTACATGGCATCGGTGCTAATGAGCATCAAAGCCAAAATGCTTTTGCCACGCCCAGAGTCATCAGACGGAGAGTTAGATGAATTTGACCCACGCACAGAGCTAGTGCAGCGACTTTTGGAATACAAGCGCTACAAGGAAATGGCACTGGCGATGCAAGCACTGGAAGAGCAGCGGCGCAAGCACTTTGCGCGCACACACTTTGAGTCAATTGATGCTCCCATTGTAGATGAATCATCGCTTAGGCGTCCTACGCTTTTTGACCTCATCCAAGCCTACCAATATGCACTGTCGCACATTCCCAAAAAGACGGTGCACGAGATTCCACGCGTTCCCGTTACTATTGAGGAGCAAACACAGAAAATTTTAGATCGCCTTTCACAGACTATCCAGCTGTCGTTTCGAGAGTTTGTGCAAGATGCGACCGAGCGAATTGTGGTGATCGTAACTTTTCTGGCTATCTTGGAAATGGCAAAGTCACACCTGATTCACATTATTGTGCGCGACGACTACAGTGACTTCTGGGTGACCAAAGCGACATAAAAACTAACCCACCTGTATGGCTGAAATTGCAGCGTTCAGAGGTATTACCTACAATCCAGAGCGCATTGCTTCATTCGAAGATGTGCTCTGTCCACCTTACGATGTGATTTCAGAAGAAATGCAAGCGGCGCTGTATGCAAAGTCAGAATATAATGCGGTGCGGCTTGAGCTGCCCAAAGAAGAAAATAAGTATGAGGCAGCAGCTGAGCGACTCAGCCAATGGCTGGCAAGCGGGGTGCTGAGGCAAGATGAAAAGCCCGCAATCTATCCCTATCACCAGACTTTCACAACGAAAGAAGGCAAAGTCTATACGCGAAAAGGGTTTATTGCATGCTGCAAGCTCTACGAATTCAGTGAGGGCATCGTATTGCCCCACGAGAAGACACTTTCGGGACCGAAAAAAGATCGCTTGCAACTCTTTGTTAAGACTCAGGCAAATATCAGCCCAATCTTTGGACTTTATAGTGATGCAAAGAAAGAAGTTGAAGCCGCATTAGCGTCTATCACTGACTCACAAGCGCCCTTCATTGATGCAATCGATTACCAGCAAACGCGCAATCGCGTCTGGCGATGCACACATACTGGCATCATTGAGCAGGTGGTTGCAACGCTGCGAGAAAAGCAAATTTTCATCGCCGATGGGCATCACCGCTATGAAACGGCGCTGAACTATCGCAACTTGCGGCGCGCAGAGAATCCACATCATCAAGGCAGCGAAGCCTATAACTTCATTATGATTTTCCTAACCAATATGTTTGATGAGGGCTTAGTGGTGTTTCCAACTCATCGGCTCGTGCATAGCCTTCCGCAATTTGAACTAAGTGACTTGCTGCATCGTTTGCAAACCTACTTTCGCATCGAGCCGCTGCCTGACAAGCTCAGTCTAAAAGCCTTTTTAGCAAGGCATCTGCATCACGCCTTTGGGGTCGTTGCGAAAGGCCAAATTTGGGGCTTGCACTTAACCTGCGATTTGGAGACCGCCATTCCCGATGCAATGCCTGCGGCCTTGAAAACCTTAGATGTAACGCTGCTTCATCACCTTATCATCGGCAAATTCTTAGGCCTGTCGCCGGAGGCGCAAGCATTGCAAACCAACCTCAATTACTCGAAGGATATGGATGAGGTCTTTGAGCAAGTAGAGCAAGGCAAAGCACAGCTGGGGTTCATAATGAACCCAACAAGCGTAGCTGAAGTAGAGGCAGTGTCCAAAATCGGTGAAGTAATGCCACAGAAATCCACTTTCTTTTATCCGAAAGTGCTCACAGGCACAGTGATGTATCGTCTGGTGTAGTCAGTGTAGCGTTACATTGCTGACTGGCATAGGGACGGGTAAGAAACTTTCAGAAGCAGGTTCGAGATTGTAAGAGAGCAAGCAGGCATGTATCTTGAGATTTCAATTCAAAACTAACGGAAGGCTTTAACAAGCAAAGTAGAACATGTTGACGCTTCTATCGATTTTCTTTCTACTGGCACCGCCAAGTGGAAATCCAAACGAAACGCCGAACCCACTGATTCAAATCGTGCCACTTATCCTGATTGTGTTGGTCTTTTACTTCTTTATGATTCGCCCACAACAGCAAAAGGAGAAAGAGCGTCAGAAGGCGCTTGATGCCTTAAAGAAGGGCGATAAGGTAGTAACTATAGGTGGATTGCATGGCACGATTGTGGAAATCAATCCAGAAAAGAAGACCGTCGTCATTCAGGCTAGCGAAAATGTGCGGCTAAAATTTGACCGCTCTGCTATTGCAACGGTAGAAAAGACAGAGACGGCAAATAAACTCGAGCCTAAGGATTAAGCCAATGAGACGGGCGAAACTGGTGTTGGAAAGTGGTGATGTGTTTGAAGGCATTGCTTTCGGATACGATGCAGAAGCCGAAGGCGAGGTCGTCTTCAACACCGCATATACGGGCTATCAAGAGATTCTGACCGATCCCTCCTACGCAGGTCAAATTGTCGTAATGGCCTATCCACTAATTGGCAACTACGGTGCAAATCAGAAAGATGTAGAGTCGGCGAAGGTCTGGGCTGCAGGGCTGATTATTAAAGAGCTTTCACCGATTGCGAGCAATTTTGCGGCTGAACAAACGTTGGAAGAATTTTTAGTTGCACACCGTCGCCCTGGCTTAGCCGGTATTGACACGCGCAAGCTGGTGCGGCTTCTACGCAAGAAAGGGGCGCAGCGTGGCATTATCACAACTGCAGAGCAGAGCCTTGATACGCTGGTTGCCCGCGCGCGGAATCTTCCAGAGATGGTTGGACTGGATTTGGCAAGCTATGTCTCGACAGCAGAACCATATGAGTGGGAGCGCTTGGAGACAGCGCAGTATCGCGTGGTGGCGTTTGATTTTGGCATCAAGCGTAATATCCTGAACTTGCTAAGGCAAGTAGGCTGCAAAGTAACTGTAGTGCCAGCTCGAACAACAGCTGAAGAAGTGCTGGCGATGCGTCCCGATGGCGTGTTTCTCTCCAACGGTCCCGGAGACCCTGAGCCACTCGGCTACGCTATTGACACGATTCAACAACTTGCAAAC
Source organism: Chloroherpetonaceae bacterium (assembly GCA_025056565.1). Lineage (NCBI taxonomy): Bacteria > Pseudomonadati > Chlorobiota > Chlorobiia > Chlorobiales > Chloroherpetonaceae > Chloroherpetonaceae bacterium. Next base: position 72,510 of record JANWWA010000002.1, read on the forward strand.
CCGAAATTTGCTAAGCGAGAATTGCCAATTTTTGGTATCTGCTTAGGGCATCAGCTTTTGGCGCTTGCATTTGGCGCAGAGACCTACAAGCTCAAGTTCGGACACCATGGTAGCAATCACCCTGTCAAGAATTTGATAACTGAACAGATTGAGATTACTGCACAAAATCACGGCTTTGCGGTCAATCGCAAGTCTATGCCTAAGCAACTGGAACTCACGCACCTAAATCTCTACGATGAGACCGTAGAGGGCTTTCGGCACAAGAGCCTGCCGATTTTCAGCGTGCAGTATCACCCAGAGGCATCGCCAGGGCCACACGACTCACATTACCTTTTCACACAGTTTACAAGGTTGATGGAGGAGTATCGCGACTGAGGGTGAGAGGTGCAAATTGCCTGCACTTTTTGCATGCGTCTAAACCGCTTTGCAATGCAGCAGCATATGCGCCTTTGGATTGAGGCAAAAGAGCAGTAAATTTTCGTAGCATTTTTTGCGTTAATCCTCTCTGCTGAACGCAGCAGCTGTAACAAAGAATGCTTCAAACTAAGAAAGGTAGTAACGTAGTATGGCAGTTGAGACACAGAACCCGAAAACCGCCGCAAAACTTCCCTACTTTGCAGGCTTCCAGAGTGCAATACGGCGCATCTTAGAATACAAGTGGCGACCCGGAATGTGGGCGTGGCTTTTGCACCGCATTTCTGGCATTGGAATGGTGATTTACCTCATCATTCACATTTTTGGCTTGCGGGCGCTGTATGACCCTGCTAAGTTCGATGCCCTGATGAGTTCATATCGTAGCCCACTCTTCAAACTGGGTGAGTTGGCGCTGCTGGCAATCGTGACCTATCACTCCATCAATGGCTTTCGTATCGTGATGGTAGATTTTCTGGGCTGGTCGCCTAAGCAAAAGAGAATGTTCTACGTAACGCTGGTGCTATCTGCCCTTATCATTTTGCTCGGTGGCTATCCGATTGTTGCCCCATATTTTATCACGCCGCTCTTCAAATAAGAGAAAGGAGTTTTGAAAATGAAGCGAGAAGCAAAGCGAAGTGGTGCTTTCGGCTGGTTTTTTCAGCGCATTTCAGGCATTTTGCTCTTAGCTACGCTCATTGGGCACTTCTGGGTGCAACACATGCCCACCGACTACCTCGCTGATGAAGAGGAATACAGGCAAATTCGTGCAGCCTACGCCGAGAAATATCCTGAATACAAAAAAGCGGTGGAAGCAGGATTGATTACTGATCCAAAGTTAGGTGAACATATCATTACCTACGAAAAAGTAACCAAGCGACTGTCTAATCCACTCTGGAAAGTCTTTGACTTACTCTTTCTCATCTTTGGGCTGTATCACGGTTTTAATGGTATGCTCAACATTATTGACGACTACGCTAAGCATCAAGGTGTGCGACTTACACTCGTAGCAACTTGCTGGGTGCTGGCAATTTCGCTGTTTGTGATTGGGGCACAAACTGTGCTGACCGCAGGTCCATACAATCCACCAAGTTTTAGCCTGAGCCAACTTTTGCCAAACTGAGCGTGGGACAATAGAGACAATGGAAGCCGTGATTGAAGTAGCGCCGTCAGAGTATGAGCTTGAACGTGGGAAGCCAGTGCCAAGCAGGAATCACGGAAAAATACAGGCAAGGCTATCTCAAGTCTTGCTAAATCGTTACGGCACACAGTATGACATAGTGAGTGAAGTTACACTGGCTTTGCCAGAAAAAGATGCTACACCTGATTTAGCAATCTATCCAAAGCGTCCCGACGACTGGCAGCATGACGAAGTGAAAGTGACGGAAGCACCGCTGTTAGTTATGGAGATTCTTTCTCCCGCGCAGCGACTTTCAGAATTGGAAGAGAGAGTTCAGCAGTATCATCGTGCAGGAGTACAGGTAGTCTGGGTCATATTCCCGTCACTGCGTATGATTGCAATCTACTCGGCAAAAGAGCGGCCTATAGTAGTTGCAAGCGGTGAAGTGAAAGATGAACAGACAGGTGTCCACATTACGATTGAAGAGCTTTTCGGCGCATAGTCGTCTGGGAAAATTTCTCTAATGCAAAATTCAAACGAAGCGCAGGGAGTATGGCAGTATTTAACCACGAAATAGTCATTGTAGGCGCAGGGCTGGCTGGACTACGTGCCGCCGTGGAGGCTGCAGAGTATTGTGATGTAGCCGTTATCTCGAAACTGCATCCTTTGCGGTCTCATTCAGGAGCTGCACAAGGTGGTATTTGCGCCGCGCTTGGCAATGAAGAAGAAGATTACCCTATCTGGCATGCTTTTGACACCGTAAAGGGTTCAGACTACCTTGGCGACCAAGATGCGATTGAGATTATGTGCAATGATGCCCCACGCGCCATCATTGAGATGGAACACTTTGGCGTGCCTTTTTCACGCACGAAGGACGGCAAAATTGCACAACGTCCGTTTGGTGGGCACACGCGTAATTTTGGCGAAGCACCTGTCCGCAGAGCCTGCTATGCAGCCGACCGCACAGGACACGTATGCCTCCACACGCTGTATGAACAGTGCATCAAGCGAAAAGTGCGCTTCTACAATGAGTTCCAAGTGCTGGATTTGTGTGAGACCGATGGCGTAATCTGCGGTGTGGTAACCTACAACATCCGCACGGGCGATATTGACCTCTTTCATGCCAAAGCCGTAATGTTTGCCACAGGTGGATTTGGGCGAGCTTACAAGACCACTTCAAATGCTCACGCCAATACAGGAGACGGGTTAGCAATTGCTATGCAGCACGGTATTCCGCTCGAAGATATGGAATTTGTGCAGTTTCATCCTACAGGACTATATCGCTTGGGTATTCTGGTTACGGAAGGTGCGCGCGGGGAAGGCGGCGTGTTGCGCAATGCAGCAGGTGAGCGCTTTATGGAACGCTATGCGCCCACAGTTAAAGACCTTGCACCGCGCGATATGATTTCACGTGCAATGTATCTGGAAGTGCGTGAAGGGCGCGGTGTGGGCAAAAATAAGGACTACATCAACCTTGACCTTACGCACCTTACGCTGAAGCAAATTGAGACGAAACTACCAGAAATTTCTACTTTCGCGAAAATCTACTTGGGGGTGGATCCATCAAAGCACCCAATCCCTGTACAGCCGACTTGCCACTATGCAATGGGGGGCATTCCCACTAATGTGGATGGGCGCGTGCTATATAATGCAAAAAACGATGTAAAGGTAGGCTTTTGGGCAGCAGGAGAAGTGGCTTGCGTATCGGTGCACGGTGCTAATCGCTTGGGCACAAACTCACTCTTGGATCTAATTGTGTTTGGTCGCCGTGCAGGCAAGGATATGGTCAAGTTCGTGCAAGAGACCAAAGGCAAGATGCCACTGCCAAAAGATGCAGATAAGAAGGTGCGAGAAAAGCTCAATGCAATTCTTTCACGCACGCAAGGAGAAAGCGTGGCGAAGATTCGAGAAGACTTGCAACAGATGATGATGGATAAGGTTGGGGTCTTTCGCACCGAAGAACTCTTAGCAGAAGCCTGCCGCGACATTAAGAAGTTGCGTGAGCGCGCAAAAAATGTGGTGGTGCAAGACAAAGGCAAAGAGTTTAACACCGATTTGCTCGATGCAGTTGAGCTGCAGTTTATGATTGAGTATTCTGCTACGATTATTGAGGGGGCATATCACCGCAAAGAGTCACGCGGCGCACACGCCCGTGAAGATTATCCCAAGCGTGACGATGCAAACTGGCTCAAGCATACGCTCTGCCTCGTGCATGAAGATGGCAGCACAGAAATTTCCTACAAACCAGTCAATATGGCACTGGCAGAACGTGATTGGGAGTATCGTGACAAATTCGTCCCGAAAGAGCGAAAGTATTAGAGCGAGAGTTTGCTACGCACAAGAAAGCGAACTGACTCCAAGTTCGCTTTTCTTGTTTCTGTGCAAGCCTATGCTTCCTTACTTCGTTGCAAAAATGAACAGATACCACCCAATTTTAGATGCAAGTGCCTGTTCCAACCAAAGGGGAATCCACTTGCCGAAGCGATACTTGCGCAGCGGGAAGTGAGCAACTTTCATTTCAAGGTGGGTAAAGCGTGAAAAGAGCTTTTCTATTTCGTGCTTTGTGTAGACATATGCAAACGGGCACTCAGGGCCGTCCGTGCAGTGGTGCACAAAGTTTTCTGATTTCAAGTATGACCAACCTTGCCGCAAGAAATTCTCGTAGTGCAATTGCCAAATGCTTTTGTTGCTGTTGCCCCTAATGCCTAACAGGTTCTTGTGCAATCGTTCACGGTCGGAGCGATGCTTGCCAAGCCGCAGCAGAATTTTTAGCAGCACGCGCGCACGCATATAGAGCATAATGCGCACGTAGTAATTGAAGCTATGCTTGTGATAAAGCATAATAATAGCCCGACCTCCTTTTTTCAGGACACGATACACTTCATTGAACGCGTTGATGGGATTCGGGGTGTGATGCAAGACACCATGTGAATAGACTATATCAAACTGTTCGTCTGCAAAGCTCAGACTCTCTGCATTCTCCACTTGGAAGGTGCCAGATAGGTTCATCACCGCGAAGTGCTTACGTGTAGCTTCCACAGCGGTTGGCGTAAGATCAACTCCCGTATAAATTGCACCGTGCTGCGCAAAGAGCACACCGTCAGCGCCATTGCCACAGCCAATTTCTAAGACCGATTTGCCTCTGGCTTCTGCAAAAGGCACAAGCTGCGGAATGTGCCACTCGACTTGGTAGCGAAAGGCACGATATTTGTCGTAGAACTCTTTGTCGTCCCTGAAATCCTGAATGAAGTGAGTACCGCATGCCTCAGTGTTCCAAAAGGCTTGCACGGATTTTACAGGTGACTCTGGTTCGAACTCCGTTGGCGGCATACACTATCTCTTGACTTTTTTAGACATTATTGCACCCCCGACTTGATGTCCAGCGGCAAGCATTGCTTTGTATCTCTTTTGGTCTTTAAGCAAGGCGATTGCAGCTTTAAGCTGTTTGTCAGATTTTAAGCCAGCAATTAGCCCAGCTTGGTCGCCGTAGTAGCGGGTGAGAATTTCTCGCTCCAAGACGCTAAGAATGCGTGATTTCTGACGCAACAGCTCTTTTTCTTTCTCAGCGGAAATCGCAGCTTGCAGATCTGCAATTTGCTTGCGAAGGTTTTCATTGTAATCGTATCGCACAGCAATTTCTGAAAGCTCTGCTAACTTTTTTTCGCCTTCTGAATCGTAGAGAAAATTGTCGCGGTCAAGGAAGGCTCTAAATTCAGCAAAGAGCTTGTCATCAGCTTTGAAATCTTTGGGCAGATTCGGGTGCTTACTGCGGTATTGATTGGCAAACTTAAAGAAGGCAGAACGGCGATATAGCGCCGACTCGACAACGGAAGGCACATCATCAGGTACTTCTAAATCAGGGGTAATGCCTCCACCATCATAGACAATGCGTCCGCCTCTGGTCTTGAAAGCTTGACGCACCGTATCAGGCTCATTGACAAAGACAGAACGCTTCCCTTCGCGCTTATTGCGATGGAAATAATCCACTTCCTGAATGAGCCGACCGGAAGGCGTGTAGTATTTCGCCGTCGTAATTTTAAGTGAAGTGTTGTAAGGCAAGCGTGTGATGGTCTGCACCAGTCCCTTACCAAAAGAGCGTGTGCCTACTACTACGCCACGATCCAAGTCCTGAATAGCCCCAGCTACAATTTCCGACGCTGAAGCGCTGTTGTTGTTAATAAGCACAGCAAGGGGCGTCTCTTTGAGAAGAGGAGGCGTGGAAGAAACATATGTCTTGACGCGTAGAGAGTCGCGTCCGCGTGTAGTTACAATCACGCTGCCTTGCTCGACAAACTTACCCGCAATATTGACCGCTGCATCTAAGAGACCACCTGGATTGCCACGCAGGTCTAAAACTACGCCCTGCAGAGATTTTCCTTTCGCGCGTGCAGAATCTTGCAGTGCTTGCAAGGCGTCAGCCACTTCATTAGCTGCATTGAGGCTGAATCGCTCTAAGCGAATGTAGCCGATGGTTTCATCGTCAATAAGACCCGCATATGGCACATTTTTAATCTGAATTTCACGACGAATGAGCGTAAACTCCAATGGGTGGCGTTCTCCTTCCCGCTCCACTGTAATTTTGACTTCAGTGTTAGGCTCGCCTTTAATCAGTGCGCGCACCTCAGAGACATCTTTTCGCCGCACATCCATCCCGTTGACCTTGATGATTCTATCGCCAATGCGCATTCCAGCCTTCTGCGCAGAATAGCCATCAGTAATGGAATAAATCACTACACCACCTTCACGGTCAGAGCCAATTGAGACCCCAATGCCCGCATACTTGCCCGTTGTCAGCTGGTCGACATCTTCCGATTGCTCTTCGTCCATAAACACAGTGTAGGGGTCTAAGGTCGAGAGCATACCGTCAATGCCTGCGCGCATAAACTCGGAGATGGAAATTTCATCAACATAATTCATCGCAATTTCACGATAGACTTTGCCAAGCAGCTCGATATTCTTGGCGATTTCAAAAAAAGAGTCAGATGGACGGATAAAGCCTGCCCCGACCACGAACACCGACACGGCAAGCAAGATGGCAACAAGGCGCGTAGCCAAAGGATGTTTCTTCATCGTTGCAAGAGAGTTTGAGCTATTATGTGTTACAGACAAAAAAGATAGGTTAGAACAAGACCTTTCGCTCAGCCCAAAGATAGCCGACGGCAGCTACAAACAAAAGCAAGAACGGCCAAAGTGGAAGAGCAACTCTGCGCTGCACCACTTGAGGCGGTCTATGTGCCTGCGGACGCAGGAAATTGGTGTAATGCTGCGTGAAAGCGTGCCTCACTAGCGCACGCTGTGCAATGCGGGCGGTTTTATCAAACACATAAAACCACATCGTGTAGCGTCCGTCGGAAATTGCGTGCCAGCCAGCTTGACGTGCCCAGAATGTGCCGCGCCAGATAGTTGGCTCGTGCAAGTCCTGTATCAGAAAAAGAGAATCTTGCATAGTGCCTGCTCGCACCACGCTAATTGGGAAAGGTGCAAGCGTGCGGAGTTCAAGCATGAGTGGCTGATCCACAACGGGTAGCACAGTTAAGAGTCGCCACTCTGGCTGTGTTGCGTTAGGACGAGCAAGGTTTTTCAGAATCGTCGACCAATAGGCAGCATAAAGCTCACTTCGTCCTGCTAACGCCCAGCGATAAGTGTCTTGGACCGTGCTGCAACCTAAGTGACCCAGTCCGTGCACTTTTGCGATTGCAAGCGGACGCTCTGCAGCATCGTGCGCCAAGACTTTGCTGCGCCCATCGCTTCTTAGCAGTGCAGTTACAGCAGGCAAGGGTGGCACATCTGATACAGGAAAGTCTCTAATGTGAACCTTTGCATCGTGCAAGTCGTCTGGCACAGTGGCGGCAGCAGGCACGCCAAACAAGCGTAACCACTCTGACGAGATTCGCTTCAGCTCAGCGGCATCATTCAAAAAGAGAAAGACGCCTAATCCGTTCTCAATGGCGCGCCGAAGTGCTATGCATTCCCCTGCGGAGAGTGTGGCGAGCGAAGAAGCATCAAGCAGGAGCACATCAAAATCTTGTAGCAGTGTTTCCGTCAATGCGTTAAGTGAGCGAGCAGAAAGGTTCAAAAACTCTGAGAAAGTGTTCTCTTTACTGATTGTAGTGCGACTGGCAACATGGTTACCACGCGCAGCAAGCCATGCCTTAAGCTGACGGGTCTCAAAGTTAGGAGCACTTTCTATCAAAAGCACGGTGATTGTATCAGCAGGCACAACGGAAATAGGCACAACTTCTTGCCAGAGTGTATCACCTGATGCAGTGCGGCTGAATAGCGTGTAGAGATATTGCCCCGTCTGCTTGGGCGTGGTAGAGAACTCAAAGCGTGTGTTCCCGATTGGCTGCAGTGGTAGAGAATCCAGAATTTGTGAAGCACTGGCAAAGCAAAGCATCGTCGCTTCACCGCTGGCTTGATAGTATAGTCCGCGAACAAAGACTGGCTGACCAAATGAGACAGAGGGTGGCACAGAAATCCAGCGAAATCCACTTGGCACATCGGCGAGAAGAAGGCTGATGTCGAAGGGCGCAAGGTCAGTAGTATCACTATGCTCAAATCCCCAGCCGAACACAATAAGCTTATGCACATCAGGGAAATGTCGGTGGAGAAACGCAAGGTCAGGCACAGGCGTGATGCGCAGTGTGTGCTCAACCCGCGCACTGTCTTGCAAGCTTTGCCACACGGACGGACCGAGCGCAAAGATATGAGAGACTTGAGCTGTGTCAAGAAAGCGTGTAAGGCGAGAGAGGGAAAAACCTTCCGTCAGTAAGACAGCCTCGGTCGCAGGCACTCTAAGCACACGTGAGGGCTGCAGGGCGAGCATAGAAAGAGAAAGAACTGCAAGAAAAGTTGCAAGAAGTCGCCAGAGAAGATGCCGACGCTCAGGACGCTGCCATTCGCGCCAAAAAAGCCAAGCAAGCAGTGCAAGACTGGTAGCGAGCACAAACCCGCTATATGCGCTGGAAAATTGCAGTTCGCTCACTGAATTTGACGAATGGAATTGAGATACATGTGCCCAACACTGGAAGGTAGAGATGAAGGCTGTGAGACAGAAGACTCAGCGGGTGGAAGAAGTGACAAGAAAGCGTGCTCAATTGGTTCAAGCCAGCTACTTGCAATAGCTGCTTTGCGCTCCAGGGTGCTGAGTGTGCGGCGCAGCAGGCTGAGTGCTCTAAGGTATTGCGTAGGCTGATGGCGTGCAGCTTCTGCCAGTTGCATGCCGCCTTGCTCTAACGCATGCAAGTCTATGCCAGTCAAGATGTGTCCAGCCTTTGCCTTTTGCAGCGCGGTCAGGGCAGCACGAACAGGCTGATACGCATCGGGCAAGGTAACAGTTTGCTCCGAGAGGCGAGACTGAATGTTCTCAAGCTTGCCTGATAGGCGCTTTTCGTCAGGTTTTAGTGGAGGAGGCTCAAATCCCATTCGTTGCACATAGAGCCGAGATTGATGCTGCAAGGTTTTTAGGAGTCGCAAAGCTTTAAGTTCGAAGGGCAGTGCTTCGGCAGGTCGATGCATTCTTAGATAAAGTTCAGCCTCCCACATTTCTGCCAGTGCCGCTTTAAGTTGCGCCTTAATGTCATCGGAATAAAATGTAGCACCCTCTTCGCTGTCGTGTATGTGCATAAAGCGGCTCATTATTTTCTCGACCGACTCCGAACCCAGACCTTTTTCAGCTGCATCGCTTGATAGTTTAAGATGCCCGCAATGCTCATCGTGAATGTGACGCACAAATTTCATCAAAGGGTGCATCACTGAATCCTTAGGGGTAATAGCATTCATCACTTCCTCAATATCTGTGCCGCCGATAGCAGACTCAAATTCCTCGCCTAAAAATTTACCGTAGCGCAAGCGCAAGACCTTCTGGTCAACCCCGATTGCTTCCGAGCGGCGATTGAACTCTGCTTCAGAGAGCAATGCTTTTTCGCGCAGCAATTTTTCAGTATCAATGATAATCTGGCGCTGGCTGCGGAAGTATTCGGGCTGTTCAGCAATCGGTAGCGACATACTAAACTCGCTGTCCGTATCTGCTGTGTCTTTGATGAAAACGAAGTGCGTCTCGGAACGGGTGCGATGCGGTTTCGGCTCATATGTATCAAGCGCTTCAACAAAAAAGTAGAGTTCATCGCCAGGCGAAAGTCCCAGTGCCACCAAATCAAGCCGAAGCGAATAAGTCTCACCAGAAATTGCTGCAAAAGGTAGACGATACTCTTTGAAGGTGATGTTTTCGCCCTTGCCGTGCGCAGTGGTTACCACAACGCTGGCAGTACTGACGCAGTAATCATCTGAAATATGAGCTTTGAGCCACACTGCAGGGCGATGCAGCATATCCACTTCACTGCGAAGCATGGGTTCAGAAACCACAATTGTAGGGGCTTGGTCAGGTTGCATCTCAAGCGTATAAAAATCGCTGGTATGCAGTGCGCCTGCACTGTCTGCAAATTCTAACGTGTAAAATCCACTGGCGTTTAAGACTGTTTGGCCAGCAAAGTGGCTCTGGCTATAAGGATAGAGCAGAAGCGTGTCACGCGCATTGAAAACAAGACGTGCCCACAAAGTTGGCTGTGAGAAGTGTAGTTCAAATAGCGCAGTGCTGCCCTGAGGAAACGAGATGTTCGGCTGTGAAAGACGTATGGTAGGTTTGCCAGTGTAGTGTGGAGGCACTATTGTAATGTGAAAATGCGGCACATCGGCTGGTAGTGATGACGACAAGCGGGTAGCAGTGGAAGGGGATTTGGTAGTGTGAAGGCTCTGAACAAAAACATGTGTGCCGAAAATACATAGCGCACAAATGATGCCTACAGCAGCGCGCAAGAGGGCTGGTCGAATCGGATTGGGTAACAGCGCGCGAAACTGCACAGCGGAAAGCCGATTACAGATGCGCTGACGCTGCAAGCGTTGCAGGGGAGGCAAGTCATCAGGGTGGGCTAAGAGCAATTCAGCGCTCTCTTCCAGCTCAGGGCATACACGGTTCAGATGCTGGGCAACTTGTGCAGGAGTAGCCCACGATACTTTTCGCAGAAAATGCAGCACACCGCCTGTGCCGACTGCAAGTGTAAACCAAACCAAACTGAGTCCCCAAAGTGGTAAAGCAACAAACCAACTTGTTAGTGCAAGCGGCACAAGTGAAATGCCGGCGCTGCTCAGAACAAGGCCGACAAACTGCTTGCGATTCCACTCGTGCGTGAGTGCGTGCAGCATGTCAGATGACATGGGACTTGCGTTGTGAAAATAGGCGTTCAATGATAAACAAAATCACGGCGAAAATCCAGATAGGAAGTGTTAGGGACTGGCGTGCGGTGTGGGGGGGCGTTAGGAATGGAACACGGTGCAGGCTATCGTGCTGCGGCAGGCATTGCAAGTGCGTAATGCGGCGCAAATCGTTTTCAGCGGTGATGGAAGCAGGTTCTTCCAAAAGCGACATCAGCCACTCAGGGAAAGCTGGGCTAAGCACAAAGTCGCTCCACTCGGGTGAAAAGCGGCTATGAAACGCATATTGCTGGTTTGGGCCAACCTTGCTTGCTTCAAGAATCGGCTCACCAAAGTCATCATACCAGAGTGCAAGGTTCGAGGGCGAAGCAGGCGTACGACGCCAAAGCGCAATGCGCTCCCCTGTGGAGGTTAGAAAACTCTGTTGCACTGCTTTGCCTTGCGTGCGTGCATCAAAGAAAATTTTTGTCTTGCCGCGTAGCGATGAAAACAGTGAGTCTGGGACGGGGGCGCTCGAGAGCCAAAAAATCAGTGATGCGGTGCTGAGCAGTGGCAAGGAACGTGTGCGCACAACTTTCACCGTGCGTTTTAATCCCTCACTGGCTGCTTTGATGGCTAACTCGAGATATTCAGCATCGCGCTGGCGAGAGTCCTCATAAAGGATTGCCACAACTTGTGGCGCCATGGGGGGCATCACAGTGGTGTGACGCATCGTTGCGGCTGCAGCACTTTGCAGCGCTGCTTGAAAGCGTGTGTAATGTGGGGTGCTCTCTCCTGTAATGACCCATACGCTATCATGTCCAATGAGTCGTGCCGATTGAACCCAAGTCTTTTGCTCACTTAGCGTGAAGGTGTGCCACTGCACCCTTCGGCGTAAAGTAGGTCTGGTGCCGTAAAACTGCAGCAGTCTGTCGCTAGTAAGTATCCAGAGTGATGATGAGAGCGGCAGTGCAGCATCTGCCTCTTGCAGAAGCGACCAGATGGATTCACTGGCTAAGGCAACGCTATCGTACTCTTTGAAGGGTGGAAAATCAGCAGCAAGCCAACGAAGTTCTACGCCTGATGCTCGAAGCGAATCCAAAAGTAGAAAAAAAGTCTTGTCGGTTGTGTGGTAATATAGTTCAGGGCTAATGAGTGCCCAGCTCTGGCTGCGCTTCGCATGGCTGGATGGATACCAGACAGGGTCAGCCATCAACAGCACCAACGCACTAAGCAGCAGAAGTCGCAGCGTTAGTAGAAGCCACTCGCTGGGTTGCCAGCGCCGAGAGGTAATTGATTCAGTCTCTCTTAGAAACTTAATTGAGCCAATCTTGACAATCGGGGCAGTGCGACTGCGAAGCAGATGAATAATCAGGGGTATGGTAAGCGTAGCAAGACCAAACAGTGCCCACGGCGAGAGCAATTCCATCATAGTTTTTTGCGTGCGTTGAGAAAAGCCTGTAGCGCTCTATCCAGTGGCTCTTGAATCAGAAAGCGATGGTAAAAGATGCGATGCTCCAAAAACTTTTCTCGCAGTGAGGATAGATGCGCTGTGAATGCAGCTTGATAGGCTTGGCGTATGGCTTCGGTTTGCACAGGCACGCGTTCACCTGTCTCCAAGTCTTCAAAAATAGCGGCTGCAGGTTGCAAGAGTGTAAGCTCATTAGCGCCAAGTAGATGGCAGAGCAAGACTTCGTTGCGCTGACCTGCTAATTTACGCAGAGCTGTTTGCAGCTCTTCGGTGTGTTCATGTAAATCACTAATGAAAACAATTAGCTCACGATGGCGCAAGGGACGGAGCACGGTCTCGAGCGTATGCCACTCGCCCCATTTACTTTGTGCAGTCAATGATTCCAGCGTGTGCAAGATTCGGTGCAAATGTTGTGGATGGTGGCGTGGTTCAATGCATACTTGCTGCTGTGAGTTCAAGGCGGTTAGAGCAATTGCATCACCTTGATGATGTGAAAGGTAGGCTAGTGATGCCACAAGGAAGCGTGCGTAGTCAAACTTGGAAAGCCCATTTTCTGTATGGTTCATTGAGGCACTGCTATCGAGCATAAAGCGAATGGTAATGCTGGTCTCAACTTCGGACTCACGCACGAAGAACTTATCGGAGCGCGCATACACTTTCCAGTCCACTTGCCGAAGGTCATCACCCGGCTGATAGCTGCGATACTGACTGAATTCCAAGCCAATGCCAGAGTGCGGGCTGTGATGCAAGCCTAACATAAAGCCGTCGACGACGGTTTTGGCAACAAGCTCCAAGCGTGCAATTGCAGCCAGCGCACGCGGGTCAATAAAGCGATAAGTGTGAACAGACATTCTGGCAAATCCAGTGTGAATGCAAAAGCCTAAATTTCACATTCCTAATGGCTTAGACAAAATCCTCTCCCCAAGATTGCTCTCTGCAGCCGAGAGAGAGAATGGGTGAGCAAAAAACCGAACGGTCAGTGTATTGCTATGCTGGAGCATTACCCGTCAGTTATCATCTTGCTGCTCAACTGGAATGGCTGGTGCGACACAATTGAATGCCTAGAGAGCGTATTTCGTTTGAACTACCCGAATTACAGGGTAATAGTGTGTGACAACGGTTCTACCGACGATTCGCCTGCTTACATCAAGGCGTGGGCGGAAGGGAGATATCACTTCACTGTGCCGCCTGAAAGTCCACTGTCGGCTCTGCCCTGCACACCGATTGCTAAACCAATTGCATACCTTGAGCGTACTCTGGCACAGACAGGACCGTGCAGCAAACAAGATGAACCTGATGCAAAGCTCACGCTGATTCAGGTGGGCAAAAATCTTGGCTTTGCAGGCGGCAACAATGTAGGTTTAAGTTATGCACTATCGTATTGTCAATTTGATTACATCTGGCTGCTTAACAGCGACACAGTTGTTCTACCAGATACGCTTACACGGTTGATTGAGGCGGCAAGCAAAGACTGCAAAATTGGACTATGTGGCTCAACGGTGCTATACTACCACAACCCTTCGCGTATTCAAACGCTCGGCGGGGGACGATACCACAAGTGGTTTGGACTCACTTCACACATTGCTGAGGAGGAGTGCCTGACAGATATTCCTGCTGAAATGCGCTGTAGGCTTGCTGCCTCAATGGACTATGTGATGGGCGCCTCAATGCTGGTATCAAGAAATTTCTTGGAGACAGTTGGCTTAATGAGCGAAGAGTATTTCCTTTACTTCGAGGAATTGGATTGGGCTATGCGCGCCAAAGGGCGCTTTAGGTTGGGCTATGCCGTAGAGAGCATTGTCTATCACAAGAGTGGGCGAAGCGTAGGCAATACGCCAAAAGAGTGGAGTCCAACATCTGTGTTTCATACCACGCGCAGTCGGATTAAATTCGTGCGCAAGTTTTATCCAGCATTTTTGCCAATCGTGTATGTGCGACTTCTGCTCTCGCTATTCAATCAATGGCGAAAGGGACAGTGCGCACAAGCTCAAGCAATTTGGAAAGCAATGCGACACCAATGAGAGATGTAATTTGTCGCACTGTGTTGCTGACAACCATTTTTACAATCCCTCTGCAGCAGCTACTCTATCTCTCAGTAGCAGGCATCACAGTAAAGACATACCAAGTGTTGCTGGCTGTGCTGGGCGTGCTATCGTTCTTTCAGGTGCGAGAAAGTCAGGCGCTATCTGAGTGGCAAAAAATCGGTCTTGCATTCTTTCTCGTCAGCGTGAGCGCAGAACTTGCAGGCTACATTGAGCTGCGTAACTTTGGCAGCCTGCCAGAGCTGAAATACATTGGGTCGGTGGAGACACATCGCTTCACACTGAACCTGTATCTCTTACTGAATATGCTGTTTGCGTGGCAAGTTGTGCGCTTCATCACGGAAGTGCCAGAAGGCCTTAGGACAATCTTAACGACAGCTGCACTGGGGTCTCTATTACCATCTCTCTATGCGCTGTATCAACTGTTCAGTTTTGTATTTGGCTTTGAGATTGAAGCACTGGAATTCGGAAGAATTATTGACCGTCCTGAAGCGCCACGCGGCATTTTCTTCGACAGTGGCACAGTGCGATTTGCTTCCACATACTTTGAGCCTGGTCCATTTGGGGGCTACCTGAGCATAATCATTCCGCTGACCGTGTTAGCTATCAAGCAGTGGCAGTCTGATGCCAAAGAACATTTAGCAATCAAATGGGTGCTCAAAGCAATCTTGCTACTGAATATTGTGGCACTGCTACTTTCTTTTTCTACATCTGCACTGGTGGGTATGATGCTCTTTGCACTGATTGTAACTGGGCTAACCTATCCACTGGGCAAAGTTCTTAAAGGTGTGGCAACAGCGCTGTTGGCAGTAGCTGCTATGGTGACGCTACTCGGACAATGGGAGTTTGTCTTAAATACAGTAGATGTCGCTTTTCTCCGAAAGCTGTTTGCCGAAGAGACAGATGTGTATGCTATATCTCGCATAGCAAGGATTCATCAAGCGGAAGTGGGTCTCAAAATTTTTCTTGACCATCCGATAGTCGGTATTGGACCCTTTGTGCCTTTCTTCTTCGAAGTCTATGAGCCTAGCACCGATGGAATGCCGCAAGCGGTGTCAATCGTCTATGTAAATGTGCTAACGCAGACGGGTTTAGTCGGTGGTGCGCTATTCTTCTATGCAATTGGCAAGCTGATGATAAAATTGGTGCGCGCAGTGCGGCTATCAAATCGCATTGTAAAGGCAAATAGCGCTGTGCTCTTGGGGCTATTTGCCGCTGTGCTAACTTTATTTTTTACCTTAGGCTCGCTGGTAGCGGTGCATCTCTGGCTGGCAGTGGGTGTGATAGTAGGCTGGCTAATGTTGCACGATATAGCTTCATCTGCAACCTCGGAAGAAACCCTGACAGATGCCGAATAAGGCTGCTCAATGGCTGCTCCTGCTGAACCTTGTGATGGCCCTGAGCGCAGAAGCGCAGCCAAATCAACTTTCAGGAAAAACATATGTGCCCTCGTATCACCTGCGTTTGGTGAATGAGAAGGTGGGCGGTAGAGAATTTGTGCGTGCAGAACTCAGTGAAAGTAGCATTGCAGAAGAGACGCTCAAGGCTGATGAAACAGGAGTGCTTGCACCGTTTGTGCCTGTGAAGGTGCTCTACATTGGTGTGCCGCTCGGTGCAGCGTTGTCTATTTCTGCAAAAAGCCTTGCAGGTGAAACAAAGTCAGAGGTTCTACTGTCGCCATTTCTTGGAGAAGCGGCAAGGTATGCAGAAAAAGACCTTGCGGCGAAACTGCGTCAAAGTCCGCTATACCAATCGGCGGAAGTGTTCCCTACTTCGCTTGCCAGAGTGGTGCGATATTTTTTTGTTGGCTCACAATATGTGGCGGAAGTGCAAGTAGCGCCTTTGCAATATGCTGCAGCGCGCAGAGAACTGCGCTGGCATCGCCTGATTGAACTAAGTTGGTCATTTGTGCCTGCAGCAAACCGTCAATGGTCTAACCCGACATGTGCTCATAGCGACCTTGATGAAGAGTTTCTGCGTCGAAACCTTGTGAATTACAAGGATGCCAAAGCCTTTCGCGCCCCGCCTTCTGTAACCAGCCAAGTAGGAAGCGCATTTAGCGATAGCACAGGGGCTTGGTATAACCCCTCGCAGCCATATCTCAAATTGCTGACCACTGAAGATGGACTCTACCGCATTTCGGGTGCCGAAATTGCTGCTGCAGGGGTTAGTCTCTCTGGCATTGACCCGCGCACCTTACGGCTAATTTACAAAGGCAAAGAGATGCCGATTCTGGTGCGCGGTGAAGACGACGGGCGATTTGACCCAACTGACGAAATCGAGTTTCTCGGCTCCTTCAACCGTGGCAATCCTGAACCACTGCTGGACGAATTTACAGGGAATGTGGTGGGCACAGTTACCGAGCTAAGAAACGCTTACAGCGATACCAGTGTCTATTGGCTGACTTGGGGTAGCGAGCGGGGACGGCGCGTACAGACTGCCTCAGCCACACCGCGTGGCACAGCGCTGGCACAAAGTTTTTTAGCGACATACTACATTGAGCAAGATTGTGTCTATGTTACGGCACTCACAGAACAAGGGCAATACATCACTGAGCGGGTTCTGGGCGAAGGGTGGGCGCAGCGACTCTTTCAAGTCAGCCCAGCCTTTCCTACTGATGCAGAGCAAGTTAGCTTCCAGCTCGAGGGCGCACTAAACACGGGCATTGCGCAAGCGCGACTTCGTTTTGCGCATACTACAAACGGCACGGCTGAATTTGAAGTGATTCTAAACGGCGCACCAATCGGCACAATTCCGCTTTCAGGTCGAGGGGCTGAGACTTACACGCTATCGTTTAACGCATTAGCTCTGCGAAACGGCACAAACCAGCTGCTGTATCGACTGCGGCGCACTGGTGCGCAAACGGCGGTAGCAATTGTGGCACTCGATTGGATTGAATTTTCCTACCTACGCAGTTTTGCCGTGCCTACACTAGAACGGCAATTCTTCTTCGCTACAGGTAACACAGGGCAAGATATTGAGCTGTCAGGTGTGGTTGAGGGTGATTTTGTGCTCTATGACCTGACGGATACAGTTAGGCTATCGGGGGCAGTCCGAAGTGGAGAGCGGTTGCGCATGAGCACAAGCGCAAATAAGCGATATCTGTTTGCAGAGCAGCGTAACATCTTTCGTCCAATTGTGCGTGTGCATCAGGCAAAGCTGCCACTTCGCAGTCCGAATCGCACAGCCGATTACATTATCATTACACACCCTTTGTTTCGAGCGCAGGCAAATCGCTTAGCAGCGTTTCGTGCTTCACCGCAAGGCGGTGGATACCGCACCGAGGTAGTTGAGACCGAGCAGATTTATGACGAATTTGGTTTTGGACTTTATGACCCTATGGCGATACGGCAGTTTTTGAAGTATGCGTTTGAAAACTGGCGTGCGCCGCGACCGCGCTATGTGGTGCTCTTCGGCGGCGCAAACCGTGATGTCAAAAAGAAGTTGCGCGTCTCATCGGAGCGACCCGCACTTGTGCCAACTTTTGGGCAGCCAGTGAGCGACATCTGGTTCGTGAGTTTTAGCAACGACCCTGCACGACCGTTTCGCAACATTCCCCGAATGATGATTGGGCGTATCCCCGTCTACACCATCGCCGAAGCTGAAACGTACCTCAGCAAGCTGCTAAGCCACAATCAAACGGCTGCCAGAGCGGAGAGGTGGCACAAAAACTTTCTTTTCATCAATGGCGGATTCAATGTGCAAGAGCAGCAGCTATTTCGCTTCTACGCCAATAGCATTATTTCCACATTTGTAACGCCGCCGCCCATTGCAGGCAGAGCCGATACGCTATATCGCGATGACCAAAATCCCTTCGTGAGTACGCAGCTTGAGGCGCAAATTCGCAGTGCAATGCAGCGTGGCAGCTCAGTGGTGCACTACATTGGGCATGCGGGCTCTAACACTTGGGATTTGGCGCTGGGCGACCCGCTGACGCTGCAAAATCGTGCGCGCTATCCGCTGGTGCTGAGTTGGACTTGCAATACGGGACGCTTCGCAGAGCCGTTTGGAAAGTCGTTTGCAGAAAAGTTTCTACTCTCGCCAGAGGGCGGCGCGCTATGCTTTATCGGCACAGCTGGCTGGGGCTTTCCATCGCTCGACCACCTTCTCAGTCAAGGTGTCTTTCGTGCCATTTGCGATACGCTGCGCACTGCAGGCGAAATTTGGTTCTCCGCACATCGGGCGTTTCGTGAGCAGTTTGGCTTTTTTAGCGCAGCGCTGGAAGGCACAATTGACCACTACAACTTGCAAGGCGACCCTGCGGCTCCAATCCCGCTTGCCACTTTGCCCGACCTTGCACTGGAAGCTGGACAAGCAACCTTCCTGAATCAAACATTAGACGAAAGCCTTGCGCAGCCGCTGTCCATCGTGATTGAGAACTATGGACTGGCGACCCGTGAAGGCGTAAGTCTGCGCATTTATGACCGCTGGGCAGAAAACCCTGCGCCAGTGTTGATGCTTGATACCACGCTGCATCCGATTGGCTTACGCGATTCACTGGTGGTGCAACTTCGCTTTACAGGGCAGGTCGGTGTGCATGAACTTGAACTGGTCATCGATGAGCCAAACCGCATTCCAGAGGTTACAAAAGCTAACAACCGCCTACTGCTGCGTGCAAATGTGAGTGCCAACACGGTGATCGGAACAAAGTTACCAGCCTTCGGGGTGCTCCGAGCCGAGAGGCCTGTTTTGACTGTGCTCAGTCGCAGTGAGCGTCCGAATGCGCCGCGCATCTATCAATTTGAACTCGATACCACCGACCGGTTCAATAGCCCGCTTTGCGTGCGAAGCGGTAATGTGCAAGAAGGGCAATACATCACTGAATGGCGACCCAGTGTTTTGCCATTGCCAAACACGCCCTACTTTTGGCGCGTGCGGGTGTTGGAGGGCAGCTCGGATGCGCCTTGGCAAGTGATGCCTGTCTCATTCTCCGATGACCCAGCACTGCAAACCACATGGCAACAATTTGGCACGCATCTTCTTCGCAATCGCTTGGAAGGATTGGTGTGGCAAACCAATGGTCTCACGAATGGCACAGGGCGTTTGCCGCTGATTGTGCGCTCAGTTGGATTGAATGCACAGCTTGCCAGTCTCTTCTATGAAATCATCGTGGGTGAGGATAGGCAGTTTGATATTATTTCCATTGGCGCACCTTCACGCGGGCCGCTGCGTGGCTTAAATGTGGTGATTCTGGACACGGCACAAGGGGTGCGCGTCTCACGCGTGGAGAATTTTGACTTTCTTACAATGTTTCCCTACACGCTGGTCAACTCGGATACCTCGCTGCCCGGACGCTTCACTCGCCTAATTGATGCAATGACGCCAAGCCAATTTGCGCTCATCAGCCTTGTTGATGCCGTGCCGGATACGCGCGACATTGGGATGAATCCGATTCGTCAGCGCTTGGAAGCATTAGGCAGTCAGCACTTCAGCCGCCTTCGCTTTCGGGAGTCATGGGCATTTATTGGCACAAAAAATCGAGGCTTTTATGCCGAAGCATGGGGCACACGCTGCGACCGCTCCCAGCAAATTGGCTGCGACGCCACACAGGAGGTAACCACTATTGACACTGCCATCACCATTCAGCGTCTGCGTGCAGATTGGCTTACGGACCGAATTGGACCGGCTGCACGCTGGCAACGGCTGTCTTGGCAAAGCACAGGTGAGACACAACAAACACGCTTTACCCTTATCGGCGTGCGCTTGGACGGACGAGAAGATTCCTTGCTAACCACCACGCAGCGCATAGGCATGGACCTCTCTCGCATTGATGCGCAAATGTATCCCTACCTTCGACTGCGTGCTACCTTGCAACGCAGTCCTGCAACGGGCGAAGCGCCGCTGCTTTCGGCTGTAACACTGGCTTACACCCAAGCAGGTGATGCGGCGCTATCGTATCAAACGGCACGGGTCGTGCGCGATTCTGTTGAAGCCGGTGAGCCAATTGAACTGATTGCTGAAGTGCGCAACTTGGGCGAGTCGACGCTGCGCAACATTCCAGTTCAGCTCACTCGATTGCTGCCAAGCGGCGCACGCCAAACGCTGCAAATGCTGCGCATTGATTCACTCTTGCCAAATCAAGCGACGCTACTGCGTCTTAGTGCAAATACCGAGCCTCGTTTTGGCTGGCAAACCGTGGCGATTGAGCTTGACCCTAACAATCAACTGGCAGAGCTTTCCAAGCAAAACAATCGGGTTACGCTTTCGGCATTTGTGCGGGCTGATACCATACGCCCCACTGCAACGATTGAGTTTGATGGGCGCCGCATTTTTAATGGCGAGACCGTGCGCCAGCGTCCACGCATTGTAATTCGCGCAACCGATAACACACTTTCTCTTACAGACACAAACTCCATTCGGTTGTTTCTCAATCGTCGTCCGATTTTTTATGCACAGTCAAATGTGCTGACCTTTGTGCCTGCCACACTGGGCAACCCCACTGCGACCGTGGTCTTTACGCCAACGCTGGCAGATGGCATCTACACGCTCTCTGTGGTCGTGCGTGACGCAGCAGGCAACACTGCTGATAGTGCCACAACGACAGTGCGCTTCGTCGTAGAAAGCAGCTTCAAGGTGGAGAACCTATTCAACTATCCAAATCCGTTCTCTGACAAAACGGAATTTGCGTTTCGGCTCACCAGCCCAGATGATGAGCGACCAACGGAGTTCAAAATTTACATCTATACGATTGCAGGTCGCTTGGTGCAAGTGTTAGATGCAATGCCGGTCATTAGCGCAAGCTGGCAAGAATACTACCGCATTCCTTGGGACGGACGTGACCAAGATGGCGACCTATTAGCCAGCGGCGTCTATCTTTATCGCGTGGTGGTGCGCTCCCCAAAGGGAACAATTACGAAGACAGAGCGACTGGCAATTGTGCGATAACGATGAAAGTCTTCTACCTTGCCCCGAAGCCCCATCCGCTCAATGGCATTTCACAATATGCCTCGCTACTGATGTCGGCAATAAAGAAGTATGCGCCCCATATTGCCTTTCACCGCTTAGATGAGCAGGAGTTTATGCAGTGCTATGCCGACCTGCCAAAAGGCAGTGTGGTGATGGCAGAAATGAGTGTCGGAGAAGGCAAAGTGTTCCAAGCACTTTGGCAGCAAAAGCGGCACCGACCTGACCTCAGGCGCGTGATTACAATTCACGACCCGCCACGCTTTGCAGTGGAAATGACCCCACTTTTAGAGCGAATGTCAGCTACAACACTGATGCGGGCACTGCGCCGAGCATTCCTCGACACGCTGGGCTGGGTCGTTGAGCGACAAGTGACTATGCCGCACGACATATTTCTCTGCCTAACACAGCTGGGCAAACAAGTACTGGAACAGAAGTTTAGGCAATATTTCCCCTTTGTGCCAAAAGTCTTCTATGTGCCGCATCTACTCTACCTTGACCCTCCCGAATGTGTGCCTGAGCCAGAGTCACTAGTCCCGACACTCGGCTATTTTGGCTACATCAATCCGCACAAAGGCTTGCATATCTTGATTGAAGCCGTGCGTCGCTTGAAGGCTGAAAGAAAATCTTGCCCGCAACTGATAATCTATGGTGAGCCTATTACACTCAAAGGTTGCCGCTATTATGCACGCTTGCGAGCACAAGTAGCAAAATATCGGCTCGAAGAAATCGTGCAGCTAAGGGGCTACTTACCAGAGCACCAGATTGCGGCATTCCTGCGCACAGTGGATGTGCTGGCTATGCCGTATTTGGATTTAGGATTCGTCTCAGCCAGCGGGGTACTACAATGGGCGCGTAGCGTCGGGGTGCCTGTGCTGGCAAGCCAAACCCCTGCACTAAGGGCACTCATTGCAGATGGCGTAGAAGGTAAGCTGATTCCAACCTACAACATCGCAAAATGGGCTGAAGCGATACATTCTGTCGCAACCGAGCGCAAGATGTGGTGGGCATTTCGCAGCGGCGTCGTGCATAGACGCACCGAAGCAGAGTGGAAAACTGTCGCAATGAAGCTATCGGCTATTCTTCAAGAAATTCAGGGAGCTTAGCAATGCATATTGCAATTGATGCGCTGCTGCTCAAAAATCAAAATGCAGGCACTGGTTTCTACACCCATCAATTGCTTGTGGCACTTTCTCGCCTGCCTTCCGCGCATTGCTTCAGCGTATTTGTTGATGCACGCTATCAAAAAGCAAGTGAGTTTGAGTCTGAGAAAATGAATGTGCGGAAAGTAAAGTTACGCGGCACAGCGCATCGGATTTTGTGGGAACAGCTTGTGCTACCAAAGGAGCTACAGCACATCAAAGCCGATGTTGCGCTCTATCCTTTTTTCATCAAACCAGTGCAGAGCCATGTGCCATCAGTGGTAATTATTCACGATGCGCTGATTAAGATATATCCAGAGCTAATTGAGCCAGTTCGGCGCTGGTATCTTAGTGCGATGATAGAGCGCTCTATTCGGCACGCTACGCGCATCATAACTGTATCGAAATATGCAAGAGCAGATATTGTAAAGCACTATGGCGTAGCGCAAGAACGGATTTCGGTCGTGCCTGCAGCGGCAGCGCCGCATTTTGAAACAAAGCTTTCAAGTGCTGAACAGAGAGCAATTCTGCAGAGCTATGCCGTGCTCTTCGAGCGATTTTTTTTATGCGTTGGCATTAGCCACAGGTATAAAAACTATTTGGAACTTTTGCGTGCATTCAAAGCTGCTTTGGAGAGAGAACCTTCATTGCGGCTTGTGATGGTCGGTAGCGACGGCAACGATGCAACGCGCATTCAGGCGTTTATTGAGCAAAACGCGCTGCAGGAAAAAGTCTTTCGTGCAAAGTATGTGGCATCGGAAGATTTGCGAGCCTTTTACACTGCTGCTGCAGCGCTGGTTGTAACCAGTCAGTATGAATCCTTTTGTTTGCCAATTGTGGAAGCGATGCAATCAGGCTGCCCGGTGATTGTGGCAAATCGTGCAGCACTGCCTGAGACAGCTGGCAATGCAGGTTTAATGTATCGCACAGAGGAAGACCTTTCACAAGCTTTGCTGGAAGTTTGGCGCAACGATGCATTGCGAGCCTCTTTGGTGAAGAAGGGGTATGAACGCGCAAAGGCATACTCGTGGTCAGATTCTGCCAAAAAGACATTGGCAATACTTGAAGCAAGCGTGAGAGCATAGTGATGGGCATGTCTTGACAGTATCGTCATCAAGGCGTAGTATGCAAAGGGGTGCAAAGCAAGGCAGGCACAGCAACTAAGTCTCTTCCAGTGATAAGCGTGGCGTGACGATGAGCACCTCTTCTCGAGAGACCACGACGCTACCGGGCGGAGCCCCTTTGGGCTTGCGAACATACTTTTTCTCCGTGCAAATAACGGGTGCAAGTTCACTGGTGCGGGCTGAGGAATAGTAGGCTGCAATCTCGGCGGCGCGCAAAAGTTCTTCTTTGCTTGGCTTGCGTGAGGCTTTAAGCACGCAGTGCGACCCTGAGACCCCACGCGCATGAAGCCAAATATCATTCGGGCGCGCATACTTGAAGGTAAGCACATCGTTGTTTTCTGCGTTTTTCCCAACCCAAAGTTCTGCGCTGTCGCTAATCTTAAAACGACGAAACAGTTGCACCTGCTCTGCTTGTGCTGTCTGTAGAAGAGAAAATTTTTTAAGCCACTCCAAGTTTTTTTCTCGCCATGCTCTAAATGCTTTGGGCGTGGTGAGGCTCTTAAGCTCGGAAAGCAGCGCTTGCTGCACGCTAAGATGATGCTCAAACTCAGCCAGTCGCTTTTGGGTGGTGGCGATACTCTGTCGTGCAGATTTGGCGCGTGAAAAGTAACGCTCTGCATTTTCCAGCGCGGACTGAGCAGGATCGAGTGGGATTGTGACGCGCTCACCTGCTGCGAACACATCACTGAGTTCAATTTCTGTCAGACCTTTGGCAATCTGTTCACGGTGCAAAAGCAAGAGATGTCCAAACCGCTCATATTGCTCAGCACGATGGTGTGCTAAGTGTATTTTCATTGCTTGAATTTGCTCAGTCGTCTTCTGAAGCAAGCGCTCCAGTGATTTTTGCAAGGAAAGTAACTCTTTGCCGAAATGCTCTTGCTGATGCATCCGTTGCGCATAAATGCGCAGGGCATCGCCTACTAACTCAAAGGTTTCCACTCGCTCAAAGGGGGTATGGGTGTGCGTAACGAGAGAGAACCAGATACGGTTTTCAGAAGAGTAAATTTTTGGCTCAGGTGAAAGCAGCTCATAGAAGAGATCTTGAAAAGCGTGGTAAAGTGCATCGGGTAAGAGCGCAGAGTGAGCTTGACGTGCCCGAAAAAGCAGCTCTCGCGCCAAATACAAATCAAAGCCAATAAGCTGCTTGGTCAAAAATTTTTCTTGCTCTTTTTTGCTTTGTTGGAGCAAGAGTGAAGCGTTGATAGCTTGGAAGAATGCATCTTTGTCTACTGCAAGCCGTTCAAGTGAGCGCAAAATTGGTGTGCGGGCTTCTACTTGCAGAGGCTTTCCGATTTTCTCTGGCGCTTGCTTGAATGATTCCTGCACAAGTCCATCTTTGAGCAAAAAGAAGTTGGTATCAGCACTGAAAAGTTGAAAGGCAAACGAGAGATTGTCTTCAAGCTCCAAGTATAGAATGCGGTCGCTGTCGGAAATCTTTACGGCTTGGATTTGCTTATCGTTGGCAGATGGCATAAGGCTGGCAGTGTTGCGCTTCTTGCGCTGAAAGTCCTCAGAGTAATAGAGTGGCAGATGTGGTGAATGAGCCGTCGCAACCAGCGACAAGCGCTCTTTGTTGCGACCGAAAACCAAAATGCGCAGCTCATTTTTTTCTTGTGAGAAAGACTCGAAGATGTAGCCGCCTTCGAGACGCGCTTTAAGTTCTAAGGCCAGCGCATAGAGCGTAAAGTAACTTTTAGTCATTATGTCTAACCGATGCAAATTGTAAAGACCTATCTTGTAAGTTTATCTGTAATGTTTCACCTATCACCGATTGCGTTGGCGCAAATGAAACAAGCGTTTGACCACAGCAAGTTTGACGCAGTGCTGAAAAAATATGTGCAGGATGGAAAAGTAAATTATGCAGGACTGAAGCAAGAGCCACTGCTTGATGCATATCTCAAAGACTTAGAGCAAGCTGACCCAGAGGCGCTACCGACAAAGGAAGAAAAAATCGCATTTTGGATTAATGCTTATAATGCCTACACACTCAAACTTGTCGTAGACCACTACCCGATAAAGAGCATCACCGACCTAAGCGCTTTGGGCTACCTCACGCTCCCAATTGATAGCCCTTGGAAGCGCAAGTTTTGCAAAGTTGGTGGTAGAGTGTATTCACTGGATGAGATTGAACACGACATTTTGCGTGCCAAGTTTGGCGAAGAGAAAATTCATTTTGCGGTAAATTGTGCCTCAGTGTCGTGCCCTATCCTAAGAAGCGAAGCCTACACGGGTGAAAGATTGGCGCAACAGCTAAGAGAACAGGCAGAAAACTTTTTGCGCGATGGTGTGCGCAATGCATTCCGATTAGAAGAAAATACGCTATACCTTTCCAGAATTTTTGATTGGTATCGCTCAGATTTTGAGAAGAAAAAGTCATCGCTTCTTCTGTATCTTGCGCCATATTTTTCCGATGAAGAACGCCGACGGCTGGAGTCAGGCAACATCACCATTAAATTTCTAGACTACAATTGGGAACTCAATGAGCAAAAATAATCTCGCCTTATGCAAGCGTTTGAGCATGAAAATGGGTCTTTAAGTGCAGCCGAAAAGCCCAAGCGAATTGGCTGGCAGGAGTATTTTATGCGTGTAGCACATCTGATTTCGCTGCGCTCCACATGTGAGCGGGCGCATGTTGGCGCTGTAATTGTGCGAGACAACAATATCTTGGCAACTGGCTACAACGGCTCGCCGTCCGGCTTACCCCATTGCGACGGTCCAAACTGCCTGATTTACAGATCTACGCACCCCGACGGCACAGTCGAAGAGAATTGTATGCGCACCATTCAC
The DNA here is from genome assembly GCA_025056565.1 of Chloroherpetonaceae bacterium. Lineage (NCBI taxonomy): Bacteria > Pseudomonadati > Chlorobiota > Chlorobiia > Chlorobiales > Chloroherpetonaceae > Chloroherpetonaceae bacterium. The sequence goes on from JANWWA010000002.1 coordinate 98,699, forward strand.
GCAGAAATGAATGCTATCATTCAAGCGGCAAAGCATGGGGTCTCTATCAAAGATGCAGAAATCTATGTAACGGCAAGCCCGTGCCTCAATTGCCTGAAGGCTTTAATCAATGTCGGCATTAAGACCATTTACTACGACAAGCCTTACAAGATTGAGCATATTTCGGAACTCTTGCGTCTTTCGGGCGTGCGCCTCATTCAGGTGCATATTGAAAACGCACACATCTTGCCGAACCATTCTTAGCTGAACCGATGTCACGGAGACCTCTCTTCTACCTTTGGGACGAAGTCTATCACCTTGACCCTAATTCACTGACGAAATCAGCCTTGCTCGACTTGCAAAGCAGCATCCTGCCAGAAAAGAAACAGCAAGCCCGTGCTGTGCTGCTGTTTCTCTATGTCTCAGGCGTAGCCAAAGAAGAGCGGATGGAAGTGCAAGCTAAAGCAGAGCTCATTAAGGCAGGAGAGACTATACTGCTGTCGGCTGACCGTGAGAAAATCTTGGAAGAAGTCGAGGTGGAGTTAAGCAAACTAAGTGGCAAGCCAGATGAGATTGAGGAAGATTTCTGGAAATACGAAAGCCTTCGGCTGGCCGCAATGCTGATGTATGCGCCGTTTGATACAGCCGTAATGGAGTCCTCGCTTGATGCCGTGATGCTGCTCTCTCGCCTAAAAAAGGTGCCAGCCGATGCGGCATTTATGCTGCTTTGGATGCTGTACGAGCGGGCAATGAATCCGATGTACAAGCGTTTTTTTGCCTCAGCCGAGCCAGACTTTTGGGAAAATTATTGCGCAATGTCGCTTAAAGTAATGGGACGCTATCTACACGATGCAGCGATGGCGTATATCCTCTACTACGAAGAGCCACCGGGTTCTCAGACCTCAGCTCGACACTTGGAGCGATGCGGAAAGTTATTAGACGTAGCACTGGAAGCCTGTTACCTCGTGCATCGACTGTCGCCGTTTATTACTGCCGAAATCGATAGGGGCATCTACGAATTCTGCTCGAAAGCAATCATAGAACGCGACCCCAAGCCACTGATTACATACTCGTATCGCCTATTGGATTTATCGAGCGAAGATTTCTTCGTAACCCTGCCAAAAGAACAAATCAATACACTGATTTTGAAGGCTATAAACAAGTTACCTCTCGAAGTCAGGGCGTAGCTGTGCAAGTGAAGTAAGAAAGGCAAAAACCAAAAACCAGTGAAAAGCGGCAAATATGCCGAGAGAGAAGTGGTCAGAAGCAGAGCGGCTGGCACAAGATGAACGCTATATGCGTGAGTGCTTCCAATTGGCTCGACGAGGCGTAGGCAAGGTCAGCCCGAATCCAATGGTCGGAGCGGTGCTGGTGCATCAAGGTAAGGTGATTGGGCGGGGGTGGCACAAAGTCTTTGGCGGTCCACACGCCGAAGTGAACGCTATTCAATCAGTGAAAGACCCCACGCTTTTGCAAGCCGCGACGCTTTATGTCAATCTTGAGCCGTGTGCACACTACGGAAAAACACCACCCTGCACAGACCTTATTATTGAGAAGAAAATTCCGCGCGTGGTGGTTGGCTGCAAAGACCCTTACAAGAAAGTCTCAGGTCGGGGTATTAAAAAACTGAGAGAAGCAGGAATTGAGGTAACAGTAGATGTCCTCAAAGAGGAAGCCGAGCAGCTCAATGAAGCTTTTATCAAATACCATACTCAGGGCATTCCCTTCGTGGCTCTCAAGCTCGCACAAAGCCTTGACGGAAAAATCGCAACCAAAACCAAAGAATCAAGGTGGATTACAAGTGAAGCAGCTCGCGCATATGCTCATCAGCTTCGCGCTGAACATGACGCAGTGATGATTGGGACTGGCACTGCCTTAGCAGATAATCCATTGCTTACAGTGCGTGCGGTCAAGGGGCGAAACCCCATCCGCATTTTGCTAGACCGCAAGTTGCGTGTCCCACTTCACGCTAATCTTTTTAACCAAGATGCAAAAACGATTCTTTTTACTTCCAAAGTGAACCGCAAGCACCCCAAAATCGATGCACTAAATCGTCAAGGCGTAGCAACCCGATTTGTGGCGGAAAAAAATGATGAGTTAAGCCTTGTGCAAGTAATGGAAGCGCTCTATGAAGAAAAAGTGCTCTCGGTGCTGGTCGAAGGTGGAGCTAAGCTCTTTGCATCGCTTATACGCGCTCAGCTCTGCGATAAACTCTACCTCTTCATCGCTCCTAAAATTCTCGGTGCCGATGCGCTCTCGAGCATCGGGCAGCTTAACCTTAGACACCTCGACGAGAGCGTAAAATTGCGCAACCTGTCGCTGAAAATCTTGGAAGAGACAGTGCTCTTGGAGGGATACTTTTGAGTCTATCTGCCCCCGGCTAAGAAGAGCGAATAGGCCTTTTGTAGCTTGAAAACCCTTAAAAGCGGCGTGTAGCTGCTTCCCCATCAAGCGAGACGCCCAAGACCCAGTGATGCGTGAAAATTCACAAAAAAGTAGCATTTTTGGGCTAAGCAATGCCTTAACCCTAAACCAGTGGTGCTATGCCAGCCTTTTCTTTTGACCCGACATCTCGTGCAACTCGAACAGAGCAATATCTTGCTTACCTAAGAGCAATGTCCAATCTGGAGAAGGAAGAGCAAGCTCAAAAAGCACTGACAGATTGGTATCAGCAGCGCTTAGAGCAGGCTCAATCACTACTGCAAAGCGACGATAGCCAAGCGCGCCAGTTAGGCGACGCAATGAAGCGAGCACAAGCAGCGGTGATAGGTGAGCTAAACGATAAAGTATGGGAAAGTGCAACCGCCTTAGGAAGGCATAGCACTATCTGGACTGAGAATGCAGCGGCTTTGGACTGGGTTTATGCATTCAACTTAGACCAAGAGCATTGCAAGCGCTTCGAAGTCCGAGATATGCAACTTCTCTATCGCATCTCAACAGCAGAAGAATACCTTGCCAAGCGCATTGAGCAAGCAATGCAGCACTACTCAAAAGGTCTAAGTGATTATGACCTTTACGACTTAGCGCTAAAGCGTATGGAAGAAGTGTTGGAGAAAAGACCAAACGAATACACGCTTTGGCATCGGGTAGGGCTGATATACCTGTATGTGCCTAACCTATTCAATCCAGAGAAGGCAAAAGAGGCGCTTTGCAAAGCAGCAGACCTTGCAGAGAAAGAAGAAGATACGTTAGCATTGCCGCTGTTACGCGTCTTCTACGGTGAAGAATTGAGCTTCCAAGACGCCGTGCGCGCTGCGGCATCGGATGCGTATTTCCATTCAGCGGTGGTAAGCTACGTGTTGGGTGACTACAACGCTATGAGCCAGATGGCGCTAAGAGCCTATCAACTCTCGCCCAAATTCTTAGAGGCAGGTTTTCTTTCTGCCAAAGGCTATGCGCTAACCAAGAAGGATAGCGATGCAATTGACCTGCTGCGGCGTGTGCTTGAGGTTGAACCTTTTTATGCCATCAAGACTGCAGCAGATTATGACCTCATAATGCGCCCTGCGATCTTGGACTACTTGCACCAGCTTTTGACCGAAGCCGATGCAAAAACAAGAGAACTGCTAAAGAAATGCCGTGAAATGATGGTCAGCGATAGTGAAGCGGCACCAATTTTAGACGAACTCGAAAAGCGCGCTGAGATGAAGAACTACTTCAATCTGCGCGACATTCAAAATGAGGTGCGTCGAGAACGCCGCTGGCGACTTTTGCCCACCAGTTTTCGCTTGCAAAAGAACCTGTCAGGTCACGCCCTACGTATCAACGCAATGGTCTTTAGCCCGAATGGGCGGCAGTTGGCTTCGGCAAGCTGGAAAACCATTATCACCGATACCCGCACTGGCGAGCAACTGCAAACTTTGATGGAAGAATCAGCCAGAAACTATGTCTATGCCTTAGCCTACAGTCCAGACGGAAAAATCCTTGCAACAGCGGGCAGTACCCACGTCATTCGGCTTTGGAATGCAGAGACGGGACAAGAAATCAAAAAATTAGAGGGACATAGTCGCGCTGTACACACAGTAGCATTCAGCCCAGATGGTAAGCTCTTGGCGTCGGGTAGTGCCGATAAGACAGTCAAAATTTGGGACGTGGCAAAAGGCAAAGAAGTAAAAACGCTAAAAGGACACACGGATACGGTCAATAAGGTCGTCTTCAGCCCCGACGGCAAGCAACTTGCCTCTGCCAGTGCCGATAAAACCATAAAGCTTTGGAGCGTTAAAACCGCTGCCAAACCCAAAACACTAACGGGGCACACGCACAGTGTAACCTCTATTGAATACAGTCCTTCTGGTGAGATGCTGGCGTCAGGCAGTTGGGATAAAACGATTCGCCTGTGGGAGATACCCTCTGGCAAAGAGCTGCGGGTGTTACAAGGACACGAAAGCGGCATCGAATCCGTGCAGTTTGCCAGAGACGGTCGCTCACTGACAAGCACCTCATACAACCGCATTTCTAAACAGTGCCAAATTAAGCTGTGGGATGTGCACACTGGTGCACAAATTGACCAGAGTGAAGGGCGCTTCTACGCTGTAACACTCAGTGCCGATGGCAACGGCTTGGCGGTGGCAACGGGCGAGAAAACAATTAAACTTTCTACTGCACCGATGCTGTCGCTCGAATCCTTTGTAGAGTTGGAGAGACGCTACAAGGAAGGCGCAACGAATTTAGACCGCCGCAAAGGGCCTCGCCGTGAGCGAGAAGAACGGCGCAAGGTAAATATCCCAGTGGCTGTCGAGCGGCGCAAGGCAAATCGCACGCCAGGCGCAAAAGGTCCAGACCGGCGCACAACCAGCGATGATTTGGATATTCCATTCTTGTAACCGAAGTCAAGTGTTCTGCAAGCGTGACAGGCACTTCACTAGCGATTCGCAGCGAAGCGGCTTTACCCCTCATGTCGCACGCTGGTGTAGGGGCGAATGAACTGACGCTTGCTGGGAGCTTCAAAGAATTGCAAGATTTCTTGCCGCTCTGGGGAGTCGGGCACTTCAGTCTTCACGCGTTCAATTGCGTTGCGCAGCAATAAGCCAGACTGGAAGATAATGCGGTAACAGTCACGCATCGCATTAATTTGTGCTGAACTGAAATTGCGTCGCCGCAGCCCGACGACATTGATGCCCTCGAAGCGCGCAGGCACTCCATCAGCTGTTACAAATGGTGGCACATCGTGCACCACCTTGGCCGCTCCACCAATCATGGCGTGCTTACCGATGCGCGTAAATTGATGCACTACGGAGCCGCCACCCAGAAAAGCGTATTCGTCGACAACCACATGACCGCCAAACTGCACTGCGTTGGCGACAATCACATTGTCACCAATCACACAGTCGTGTGCGACATGAACATATGCCATCAAGAAGCAATGTGAGCCAATCACGGTTTTGCCAAGCGCAATAGTGCCACGATGAAGCGTGGCGCACTCGCGAATGGTTGTATGGTCGCCGACAACAAGCAAAGTTTTTTCACCAAAAAATTTGAGGTCTTGTGGGATGGCTGCAATTACGGCGTTAGGAAAAATGCGGCAGTATTTTCCAATGCGTGCGCCGCTGTAGATAACGACATGGTGACCGACTTCAGTGCCTTCACCAATTTCTACATCATCTTCTATCACAGAGTATGCACCGACTTTCACGCCATTGCCGAGCTTTGCACCTGCACTAACAATAGCTGTCGGATGAATGTCCACTTCCGCAACGCTCATTCTGCCTTTTCTTTGTTTCGCGTTTTCAAGGCAAAGAAGGTGCGGTTGTAAAGCTCAATAAGCCCAAGATTCTTGAGCTGACGCTTGATGAAGTTCTTGGTGTGCTCTTTCACCAGAGTTTGTGCCTTCTTTGTGAAAGGTTCATTGGGGCGAGTGCGGAAGGTCGTATCATGGTATTTAATCTCTTTCGGTGCAGGTGTATAGTAGTAAGCGTAAAACGACTTGCGTGATTCATGCGCTGGCACGCTGATTTTAGAGTAGCCGTGATAGGATCTATCGTTGGTCTCAAAGATCACGCAGCGATTGAAAATAGGCAGGTAAGCAGCACCACAGGCTGTAAGGTGTTCGTCCCAAAGCTCCAGCTGGCCGCCGTAGTCTTCTTTCCAAAATTTGTTAAGGAAAATCAGCACATTGATGCGACGATGCAGTGGCTCAGTAGGGTGAATGTTGAAATCAATATGCAGGTCTAAGTAGCTGCCATTGCCCCCTTGATGCGTACCTGCACCCAAAGGTCCTTCACAAGTAGTGAGGTTGCTGATACCAGTGAGCGTTTCCAAAAAACGAAGAAAAGTGGGACTGAAGAGTTCTGCACGCAACTCACGGAAAATCGGATGATACTGCTCAAACTGACTGTCCTCTGCCTTGCGCTCGTTGAGACCGTCGTAGTGTGTTTTCATCTGTGAGAGCTTGGGGAAATGCTCATAAAGCATCGTTGCAACGGACTCGTCCAAAAAGCCATCAATTGCGATATGCGGATAAGGATGAGCTGTATCATAACGCCGCTTCAAATTCAAAAGCGTCTCAGGTTCGAGCCACTTTGGCTGAATCAGGCGTAGCGTCTCTGTAGCGATAGCCATAGCGGTAATAGGTTAGAGTTACAACACGCTGTCAATTTAATTTTTCTTTCTGCAAAACTGAACTATCAACCGCTTGCATACCAGCGGCTAAGCGCCTAAGTTCCTCTACTTCTTGCTTTAGCTGCGGGTCATTCGGATAGAGGCTAGCAAGCTGCTGGTAAATTGGCAAGGCTTTTTGGTATTCACCAAGTGAGCGGTAGGCTTGTGCAAGGTAAAAATTCGGCAGCGGGTCTTGTGGATACTTAATCATCATTGCTTGCACCTCGCGCTCCATTTTGCTCATTAGGTTCATTGCTTTGTCTTTGGCGCCTGCAGCCGCATACATGCGAATCGCGGCTTGCGTAAGGCGGTAGTCTGCGTCTTGCTCGGAGTCCAGTAGCGTCGACTCAGCTCTGTCCAAGATAGCAATCACAAGCTCACGGTTAGGTACTTCTCTCACCGTGCCATCTTTCTCACGAATGCGACTTGTGCCGTTAAGGTCGCTCGCATACTCCGATGCCAGACGCAGAAAGACATTTTTGTAGTTGCTGACCAAGCGGCGCGTGTTTTCATCGTAATAAACACTCGGATTGTTCAGGTTGGTGTAGCGAAAAACATTCATCAGCTTATCATACATAATCTCCGTGTCTATCACACCATAGCCTTCTGACTTAATCGGCACGACGCGATAGGCAAAGCCGTCCATACGCAAGTATTCGTCAATGCCAATGCGGTTCGATTCACTGACCGTCATTGCAAAGTAAATCGGGCGTGTCCAGATGTTATTGGTGATAACTTCATAGACCACACGGTCTTGTGCGCGAATGTAGCCCTGATTGTTAGGACCTTGCAGGACAGGCTGCATTGTCCAGCGAATCGTATCCACAATTGTGTAATTGCCTTTTAGATTTGGAATCGTGCCGCGCTCACGTCCTTCATAATAAGCTTTGAATTCGCCCCGCTTAACTTCGTCGGGCACAGGGAGCACAACTTCTCTTGTGCGCCAAGGCTCATAGCCAAAGTCCTTTGAATTCAACTCACGGTCAGAGATGTTCATTTTAACTTTCTTCGCACCACGAGGCTCTTCGTTTTTTAACTGCCACACATGCCAATCCGTGTTGGCTAAACTGAGGTTGCAGACGCGCACATCTTGACGAATGCCATAAACCTCCTGCAAACACCAGAGTGGAAAGGTGTCGTTGTCACCATTAGTGAAGAGCACTGCATCTTTGTCGCAGCTCATCAGGAGATTGTAGGCATAGTCATAAGGCACGTAGTTGCCAGAGCGGTCGTGCGTGTGGTAGTTGACACGCAGCATATTACCGTTAATGAATATGAGACCGAATGCACACGCTGCAACGGCGCCAGCCGTGAGCTTAGGTTCTTCCTTGATGCTTTCGCGTAGGGTCTCAAAGAGTGCATCAATGCCAATACCGACCCAGATAGCAAAAGCAAAGAAACTACCCACATAGACATAGTCGCGCTCGCGTGGTTGCGGTTCGGGTGGGTTAGTGTAGATGTTAATGAAAACACCGGTCAGCAAAAGCAGCGCGACAACCATCAACGCCATCTGCCAGTTGCGCCTAAAGTGGTAGATTGCACCGAAAATGCCCACTGCGAAAGGAATACCCCAGAGCTTTGACCAATCTACACCGTCATCTTGTTCATCACCAGCGCGCCCGATGAACTGCCAGCCAAAATAACGCAGGTAAAGATGCGCCACTTGATACTTGATGAAAAAATCAAAGTCGCTACTATACTTCTGGTAGTTGCGCTGATGCTCTGGGTCATTTGACCAGCGGCGTTTGAACAAAGGATAATCGCCGTATTGCTCACGGTTGAGGTAGGAGAAGAGCTTCTCAAATGTAGCAGGCGCATTTTCGTTGATAGGTGGCTTAGCTTGCGCGCGCAGCATAATGAGCGTCATTGAACTGTAACCAATGATAATGAGCATGAGCGCGGTGGCAACCAGATTGGCTAAGCGCATTTTGTTTTGATAGGTGTAGTAGACGGCATAAATGAGTGCGGCAACAATTAGCACGCCGACAAGGGGGGACGTGTCGCGCATCAGTTGCGGGAGCTTTTGCACAATGCCCGGATAGATGACAAGGAACATAAGCGACGAGACCACAACCAAAATCGCAAAGCCCTTGATAGAAAATTCGTAGCGACGGAAGTAGTAAATGAGCGCCAGCGCAAAAAATGCTAAGAGCGCTTGCAAATGCACGCCCAGTGCAATGCCGAAAGCATATGCAATCAAAAGAAGCCACCTATCGCCTGTTTCTGTATCGGCATATTCGTACCAGCGCAGCATCAGCCAGACCACAACCGTGTTGAGAAACATTGAGGATGCATACACTTCGGCTTCCACCGCATTGAACCAAAAACTATCGGAAAATGCAAGAGTAAGCGCAGCAACCACACCTGCACCGTAGGCGGAGATTTTCTCCGGCAGTGTCCAGCTATCAGGGTCTGTGCCACGATAAATGCGAATGAGGCGAATGGTAATAAGGTAGGTCAGCATCACCGCCAGTGATGCGGCAATCGTGCTGATAAGATTAACGCGCAGGCCAATGTCTTCAATAAAAGGCAGAAGAATGATAAAGACCCTACCTAAGAGTGTAAAAATAGGCGTCCCTGGCGGATGTGGCACACCCAAGGTGTTTGCAACAGCAATAAACTCGCCACAATCCCAAAAAGAGAAAGTCGGCGCAACAGTGAGCAGATAGACAAACTGCGCTACGGCATAGACCCCGATAGCAATGTAAGCATTGAGTTTGCGATGTGTGAGCATCGGACGAGTTGAAATGGTTTCAGAGGAAGAGAGATTCGGCGATTTCATCAGCAAGTGTGAATCCTTTGTCGGTCAGTTTAATGATGTCGCCCGCAGGCGACCGTTCTTGCAGCAAAAGCCCAGAAGCGACAAAAGTTGAAACCTTCTCTTCATACTGTTTTAGAAGTTGAGCTTGCAAGTTACGAAACTTTTTTGCCAATTCCGAGAGATTAATGCCCTTCTCCTGCCGCAAACCTAAAAGCACAGTTTCATTGAAGATATCTTTTTCAGTAAGCGTTTCTTGGAAAAGCAGCGCATCTGTAGGCGAAGCAAGGTAGGTGTTCAGACTCGCCACATTTGCAAAGCGCACCTCACCACGCTCAGTCTTCACAAAAGAGTGCGCCGCAGGACCGAAGCCCAAATAAGGCACGCGATTCCAATACGATGAATTGTGTTGCGACTGAAAATGAGGCTGGGCAAAATTAGAGACCTCGTAGTGCACATAACCATATTGGCGCAGCACGTGCATTGTGAGCAGAAACATATCCGCTTGCAAAGAATCCAGCGGGGGTTGGCGCTTGCCCTGCTTGATGAGCTTACTGAGCAGCGTGCGTGGCTCAATCGTGAGCGAATAGGTAGAAAGGTGCGGCAATTCAAAAGAGAGTGCAGTGCGCAGTTCGCTCTCCCAATCCGTCAGCGATTCATTCTCGACACCAAAAATGAGGTCTATGCTGACATTCTGGAAGTGTCGCTTAGCACATTCTACGGCTGCCTGACTTTTTTCGGCGGTGTGTGTCCTCGAGAGCCAATGCAGTTTCTCTGACTTGAAGGACTGAATGCCCAAACTGAGTCGATTGATACCGATGTTCGCAAGGTCTTTTAGATACGCGTCGGTAATATCCTCTGGATTTGCCTCAAGCGAGATTTCCAGTGAGGAAGCCAGCCGATAATGCTGCTCAGCGTTTTTGAGAATAGACTCAAGCTGTGCAGCGGTTAGCAGCGAAGGCGTGCCGCCACCGAAGTAAATGGTGTCAACGATTTCATCTTGGAAAAGCTCAGCACGGGCGACGACTTCCACTGAAAGGGCGTCCAAAAACTGCTCTATGAGACGCGTGTTCGTCGTGAAATAGAAGTCGCAATAGTTGCAGCGGCGCCGACAAAACGGAATATGGAAATAGAGTCCTGCCACCGTCAAACTTTCTTGGTATGCAAGCGATAAAGAAGATAGCCTACTTTGGCAAGCTGACGCAACTTGCCAAGAAAAGTCTGCCCATAAAAGAGCGAGACCCGACGACCGTTAAATCGGCTCGGCACAAAGCGCTTCGTGCGAATGTCAATCACAGGCTTAATATACACCCTGCCAACGTAGGGGTCGGACATTAAGGGTGAGTAATAAATGCAATTCTCAAAGTAGTAGTGTGTAACTTGGCTGAAGCGTGTGCGCGCACGGTTGCGAATAGGCGAGCCACCGTGAAAAAGATTGGCAGCCCAGATGAGTGCTTCACCTTTTTTCAGTTCAAGCTCTTTGCGCTCAAAGCCTTGCGAGGCAATGAAAGATTCTACAAATGACTCGTAGTGCCCATAGTGCTCAGGTTGCGGTGTTGAAAATGCCAGTGTGCCACAGCGACCAATGTCATACAGCTCATAGAGCGGGAGCTTGTGGCTGCCCACATAGTAATGAAGTGGACCGCTGTCGGCATCCACATCTTCCAAAGCAACCCAAACACCGCACATATAGCGCGGCGGGTAGGAGTGAAAGTGAATCGTGTCGCTGTGCGTCTTTTGCTCCGTGCCTACGGGAAAGTTCAAAGTTTGAAATGGGATAGGCTCACGCTGGTAGAAAAGCCGAAGATACCTCAGCACCTTATCGGCTATGGCAATTTGGCGAAATGCGTCCTCTACCATCCACGCATCCATAATGCGCGTCTGCCGAAGCGACCCATCGGGAGCATAACACAATTGGCGAATAGCTTGGGCCGCATGGTCTAAGAGCGCCATAGGCAACTCTGTGTGAAGCACAAAGTAGCCATCGCGTGCAAACTGACGCACCGCTTGCTCATGCTCAGGTGATAGCTGAAGGCGCTGAATTTCCTGCGAGAGCAGTGGTTCAGGCAGTTCAACCAGTGGAATGTTGAGTGGCATCGCCTCTCTTTTGCAAAAATCAGTGTGCATTCTAAGAATTCAAGGCAGAAAAAGCAATGAGAGCGTGCACTGGGCATATCCAAGCTCATGGCAGAGAGAGCGAGACAGGAGTAGATGCAAAAGCATGCACACAGTGGCGCTGCGCAAATTGAATAAGACTGTCTGCGATGCGTTCAACCAGCGTGTTGGGCAAACCGTCAAAATGGCGAGATTTGGGGCGCAAGTCAATTGGGTCATTGACATAATCTACAGCTACCAAGCGGTCATCTACAGAAAGCGCAAGTTCACTGGAAAAAAAATCCATCTGTGAGACTCTGGCAATGCGCTGCATCGCGTCGCACATTGCCTCAAAAGGAATGCGCAGTTTATCACTGTCTGAAAGGGAGCGATAAAGGTGGCGTTCATCGTCCCACCATGCGATTTCAACTTCGCCAAAGAGATAGTAGGCACGAAACCAGCATCGCCAACCGTAGAGATACTTTGGATAGATTTTTTCCTGTGCCAGATACTTGTCCCAAGGAATAATCTGTCGCCACGCAGAGGCATCAAAGGGTGAGTAGACGGACTTTGCCACGCCTTCGCCGCCACCGCCGTTAGCGGGTTTCAGCACAAATGGCATTTTGAGTTGGGCAATCGCTTCAATTAGAGCAGTGTTGAGCTTGCGTTCAACTTCAAATGGCGGCAAAATCACGGTATGAGGCACATTCACGCCAGCTTGAATAAGCAAATAGTGCATTGTGGCTTTGTCCATCGTGCGTTGCGAAATCTCAAATGGGTTGATGATGCGGGTGCCGTGTCGCTGGGCAAGTGGCTGAAGTGGCATAAAGAGTTCGTTGGTATCGCTGGCTCTGTCGAGCAGCACCCCGATTTGCAGCCGGCTGGCACGCAAAGCAGCTAGCACTTCATCTAAGTTGTAGGCGCAGATAGTTAGCAACCGAGCTTGATGACGCTGCGCCGCTTGCTCTAAAATGCGAATGAAGTCGTAGTCGTATTCCCAATCCCAAGCCACAGCCAAGTGAACGGCGGTTGGTGCAACCGTCGTGCGTGTGTCCTGCATTCTCCAATCTTTTTCGTTCATACTGGCGCCCCTGCAAAGGCTGCACAGTGCATCTCGCCACAAAGTGCCTACGCCAGCGCTAAACATACTCAAAACTTGACGTTTCTTCGTTATGCCCTCGGTAAGTAGGCGCGCTTAGCTGCGCTCTTTGCGTAGCAGGAATTGCACTTGTAGCAAGGTGTTCCGCATTTGGACGACCGTGAAATCAGCTTGCTCGAAAGCTATGCGCAGTGCAGGTTCATTTCTTAGGAAAAGAGGATGCAAAAGTGCATATCTCAGCCAATTCAGCGCAGTAGAAGTGGCAGCCGTAATGACCAAAAATCCGTCCGGCACCAAGACACGAGAAAGCTCCTGCAACAACTGAGGCAGCGAACTAATGTATTCTGAGACACCAATGCAAAGAATCAAATCAAATGTGTGGTTGCAAAACGGCAAGTGTTCAGCTTGTGCACAAAGCGATTGCACTGTGGGAAATTGTTGGCGCACTGCACTGACCATCTCTTCTGCGCTGTCAATCGCATAAAAATGCTGGCTGGCAAGACCCGCTTGCTGAAAAACTGTAATAGCGTTACCTGTGCCAGTGCCTACATCTAAAACGGCTCGGAAAGTGCGGTGCGGAATGCTGTGCAAAAGCTGCAAGAGAGCCTCATTTTCCTTTCTGAGTATGCATGCTGAAATAGGGTTAGCCCGCAAGATGGCGTAAAACCTTGCTTGAACATTCCATAGTGTTCTGGACATCTGTTTAGAGATGATGAATCTGCAGCCTAAGTTCAGTAGCCAAGTTGCTTTAGTCGTGCTTCGCTAAGTGGCTCTGGCGCAGACTTGCTGGATAGCCACGCTTGCACTTGCTTTGCCACGTATTTGCCAAGCACATCGAACTCCAGATTCACATAGTCGCCAACCTTGCGGTCGCAAAGGGTAGTGTGGTGGTAGGTGTAAGGAATAATCGCAACAGTAAAAACATTTCGCTCGAGCGCTGCAACCGTGAGGCTAATGCCATCGACTGCGATTGAGCCAACAGGGACAATGTAAGGTTCAAACTGTGAGTCGAAAACAACCTTACAAATCCAGCTTGCAGAAAGTGGGCGCAGCTCGATAATTTGACCCACGCAATCGACATGACCTTGCACATAGTGTCCACCCATTCGGTCACCAGTGCGTAGAGCGCGTTCCAAGTTAATGCGTGTGCCCACTTGCCAGCGACCGAGAGTCGTTTTCTTCAAGGTTTCTTCAACGGTGTCTACTTCAAAACACGGCGGATGGGTGGCAACGACAGTCTGGCATACACCGCTTAGTGCAATGCTTTCATCGACCGCTATATCACGAAAGTCGGTACTCTGATACTCAACCGTGATGCGTAAGCCGTTGCCTCGATGGGCAATATGCCGCACAACACCCACATCTTTGATGATACCTGTAAACATCGCTTAGCGGCGCTGAGCATGGTTATCTGGTTCCTCCTTCTCAGAGGGAGCTGGCGCTGGTTCCTCAGAGGCCCCCGTTTCTTCAGGCGGAGGCACATAGCCTTTGCGGCGGAAAATTTCTTGGTCTAACTCTAACTGCAAAGAGATTCGATGTGAATTGCCAAGCTGGTCTGTGCCATCGAAGCGAGCAAAGCTGTAATCAATGTTCAGCTTGGCAATGCGTAACCCTGCACCTAAGGTTAAGCGACCAATGTCATCTATGCCTGCGCGAATTGCGACAATGTTTTTGTACGCATATTCTAAACCACCTCGGAAGTTGAAGCTAACAGTACCTAACGAAAGATGCGCCGCATGTTTGCGTCCCTCAAAGCGGGTGTCAATGTCAATTCCCACCGTGAAGCGGCCAAAGAGTGCTTCCAGCGTGTAACCCCCGCCTAATTTTGCAGTAGGAGCAATTAGCTCATTGCGTCCAGTTGTCCAAGAGACAAAAGTAGTTGTGATGTCTTGCACGGCAATGCCAACGGTAAAACAGCTCCCAAGCTCATACAGCACGCCTGCATCAACACCAACGCCAAATGCATTCGCAAAAGTGCCAACATTGCGAAAAATAAACTTGGCACTTAGACCGTAAGAGAGCTTGTAAGGCGTCTTTACTGAATACGATGCCAGAACAGCCCAATCAGCTGCTCCAAAACGCGTGATAAGATTTTCTGCGTTATCTATTGGACGATTGCGTGCTTCGTCCCAAGCGCTGCGCGTGTCGGGAATATCAGAGACGCCCAAGCGCATCACGCTTAGCCCGAGACTTTTATTCTCTTCAAATGGAATGGCAGCTGCAGCGTAGTTATAGTTCACCACATTGCCAAAGCTTTGCGAGTGCATCAAGGCAATTTGTGGATAATTAATGTGCGAAAGCCCAGCAGGATTCCAGTAGCCAGCAGTTACATCTTGTGCTAACGCAGTGGCTGTGCCGCCCATTGCAAGGGCTCTGGCGCCAACCCCGAATGCCAGAAATTCACCTGCATATTTGCCCAAAACGACCTGTGCCTGCCCAGAGGGAAGCCAAAAGACAAATAATCCAAGTAGTAGTAAAATGATACGCCACTGCGCTAACATCGTTAGCAGGGAAAGACTTGTCTGTCCGACGCCTTCGATATAGAAGTTTTCAGGAACACTTCAAAGCCGCTCTGCAGTCTCTCTACTGTGGCTCAAACTTACTTATCCGTTGCCATAATATCGTCGTGACCAGCGGTGCGTACCGTGTCAGGCAGTTTCTTTTCTTTCTTTATCACAGTCTTTTTGACCTCTTCAGACACCTTCGGTTTGTTAAGCAAGGTGCCCATATCTGTTTCGCGAATGCTCTCAGAGCCAGCGGTGCGCACCGTGTCAGGCATCTGACGCTCCTCAGTTCGACCTTCCTTATTCTGCGACATGGTTTCTCTATTGTTTATGACCGATGCGTCACGGTCAGTTGAAAAGGCAATCTCCTTCACCTAAGCACCCAACAGTAAGCTACCCTAAATCGTTGCGAGACAGTAAAGTGAAAATTGGAACTTTGGGCAAGGCGAGCCGTATAGACGGGAAAGTTCTCTGCTGCCGATTTTTTATCTTGGACTGCTTTGACTGAACTCCTTTCTTTGAGAAAATATGGCGACACGATGCTTTGTCTATGCTGCTGCATTTGTTCTTTTGCGCTGTGTGCTCCTGCCCGAGTTGCTTGATGCGCAGGACAAATCCGCCCGAGCAAAGAAACCCGCTACGGCTCAGCCGAAAAAGTTGCCTGAATCAAACAGGGAATTCAAACTGCTCCAACTGCCCGATGAAGTCAGGCAGGCATTTGAGCAAGCATATCCAACTGATGAGTTCATTCGTGCAACCAGTGTGCAACGCAGCGGTGAGATGTTCTACAAAATTAGCGCAAGAAATGCGACCAAGCAGCGTGAGTTACTCTTTGCGGCAGATGGCAAGCTGGTAGAACTGGTGGAGATCATTTCGCCTGTAGAACTGCCTGAAGCCATCAAAGAAGCAGTGCGCAGTGAGCACGCCGACGCAGCGATTGTTTCCACAAAGAAAATCGTCAGTGCGGCCCCAACGCTTTATGAGGTTACGACCAAGCAAGGCGAGGAACAAGCTGTAACGGTCTATGACACAAAGGGGAATGTGGTGCGCAAAGTCGATGTGCTGCCCAGCGCCGTGCAAAAAGCCTTCAGTGCTGCCTATCCCAATGCAGAAATTTTAGCGTTCAGGCGGTATGAAAATGATGGAATTGCCTACTGGGTGATTGAAAGCAAGGAAGGTAACACCTTTCGTGAAACCATCTATGCGGAAGGCGGCGAACTCATTCGGCTCACCGAAAGTCTTTCTCCGTTAGAATTACCCGAAGCTATCAAAGAAACTTTGGCAGATAGCTTTGCGGGCGCAGCTATCACCTCAGTCCAACGAAGGGTCAATATCACATACCACATTGGCGTAAATGACAGCACAGGTAACTCAACCTTAGCACTGGATGCCACAGGAAGGTTGATAAATTTGCATAGTGAAAGTGAGCCAGACGAGAGCGTAACGCTTCTAGCGCAAAATGCCTCTGCAGACAAAGCAGGCGAACAGGTTGCAGCGAAAGACAGAGAGATAAGTTTGCTCAAGCCGCAGCCTGTTAAAGCCACCCTGCCTGTCTTGAAGCTGGACTCGCTGGCTGTGCTAAAACCGCTGCCAGCAGTAGAAGTGCCAGACGAGCGAAAGCCAGAGAAGCGCATTATCGTGATTCGACGATACTATGCGCCTTCACTGATATGGATTCCACCTGTTGTGCGAATTTGGCGCCCGTCTTGGTGGTGGTAGTTGCAAGCGAGGCAGAATAGGCAAAAATAGAGTGCAGTCAGTTCTAACTTCCCATAAGCCTTAGTTGCTAATTGCGTAGAGCACCACATTCACGCCGAATTTCAAAGCCTCCTCACGCTTTTCAGGCGGGTCGTTGTGCACATCAGGGTTTGCCCAGCCATCGCTGGGGTTGGATTCATATGTGTAGAGCAAAACCAATCGCCCATTGTAGAAAAGCCCGAAGGTTTGTGGGGGTTTGTTGTCGTGTTCGTGGATTTTCGGTGCGCCGTTTGGAAACTTGTAGTAGTGATGAAAAATAGGGTGCGAGTAGGGAAGTTCTACAAGGTCGGTGCCTGGGAAGATGCGTTTGACCTCACGGCGAAAACTTTTGTCCATTCCGTAATCGTCATCGGCATAGATGAACCCACCTGACTTTAAGTAGTTGCGAATGTTATCCAGTTCAGCATCCGTGAAGCGCACATTGCCGTGTCCCGTCATAAAGACAAACGAGTATTGAAAAATAGCAGGGCTTGAGGCTTCCACAACTTCCTCTTTTAGTGGTGCAAGGATGCCGACCTTTTCGCGAATGTATTTCATCAGATTCGGCACGGCAGAGGGATCGTTATACCAATCCCCGCCGCCCGAATACTTCAGACGTGCGCACCGAAACGCAGGCGGCAAATTGGCTTGAGCAAAAAGTGGCACAGCGTCAAGTAAAAAGAGCAGCAGCTGGATGCAAAACAGGCCGAAAAGCACTTGCTTTGAACGTTCAGTCATCGTAGGCAGAGTTTTAACCCCATAAAAAGATACACGGTTGAACGAATTTCCTAAGGGAACTGTTTTACCGACCGACGAGTCAGTCAGTTTTTAACCAAATCAGCTTATCAAATGCAAGAAATTGGAGGGGCTAATGCTGTGCTGGGAGGAGCAGTGCTTGCAGATGAAAGCCGCTCTGCAGCAAGAGCATTACAAATTTCACCAGAGCGAGAGCGCGCAATTCGCATCATAAAGATATTGCTTTTTAGTGCCTCGATTGTGCCTGCATGCGTAACAGGTGCAATTATTTTTCATCAAGGGCATCTCGAGTGGCTGCCTTTCGCACTGGTGCTCTTGGGCTTATTTATTGGTCAAGCAGGAGGGGATTACCTCTACTACTACGGCACGAATTTTCACACCGACCAGCGCGATGCACACACCAAAATTTTTGCAGGTTGGCGTCCTTTCTTTGCAGACAATCTTTTCAAAGATGAAAAGACGCTCTGGGCGGGCATCTTGTGTCTGCTTATAGATGCGGCAATCGGTCTTTACTTTGCCTATAAAGTTGGCTACGAAATTTTGCTCTTTGCGCTTTTGGGCGGATTAGTAGCGATTTTCTTTACGCCTCTAATGCTACGCGGCTACAAGGAAGTAGTCATTTTCATAACATTTGGGCCGCTCTCAATGACGGGAGCTTACTACGCGCTCAATTCAACCTTTGAGCTGACACCATTGGTAGCATCGCTGCCCATAGCATGCTTCGTAACGGTCGTAGCCTATCTCAAAGGTGCGCGCTACGAAATTCGTGAGGAAGCTGGTCATGCATTCGTTGTAAAGCTCAATAATACCGTCATCAAAGCGCTGCTTGTAGCGGGCTACGCTGCGCTAATTCTGAGCGTAGTCGTGCGGGTGCTGCCGCCGCTAACGCTGTTAGGCTTGCTCTCTACACCATTTGCGGTCTCAGTGGTAAGGACGGTAGAGGCGAATCGTAGTGAGGTGCATGAGTATCTGTGGGCTACAGTGCGCGCAATTGCCGTACTGATAACCTTCGGCGCAGCAGTAAGTGTCGGGTTTATTTTCTCTTAACCTTCAACGAAACTCAAGGAGTCCCTAAGATGAACACCACTGCAAAACAATTTACGCTGATTGAATGGATTGGCATCTGGATTAAGGCAGCAAGAGCGCCATTTTTGGTGACCAGTGCAATCCCTGCTGTCTTGGGTGGCGTTATCGCATATGCAAACGGTTCATTTGACTGGGTAATTTTTGTGCTGGCATTTTTGGGTATTCTTTCGGCACATACGGCTGCTGACTTTATTGATGATTACTTCGACTATAAAAACCGCAACTTTGGTAACAAAGACCAGCAATTTCACGACAGCCCGCTGGTGCGTGGTATTATCACAGCGGAGCAAGTTCTGTTGGCATTTTGGCTCTCGCTGGGACTGGCGCTGGCTGCTGGGGTCTATATTTTAATTCGTGTCGGTGCGCCTGTCTTGTGGCTCGCTGCAATCGGCGCTTTCATTGTTCTCTTCTACACTTCTCCGCCCATTCGACTCAACTTTCGCGGTCTTGGTGAAACTGCACTCTTTCTGGCATTCGGCCCGATGATTGTCTTCAGCGTCTATTTTGTCCTGACGCAGAGCTTTAGCTGGTTGCCCATTTTAGCAGCTGTGCCAGTTGGGATTTTTGTGATGAATGTCGGCATTGTGAGCAACATTTTTGACCATAATGACGACATCAAAAACGGCAAGTTCACAATGCCAGTAAAGCTGGGTCAAGCCAGAGCCGTGCAAGTGCTGGCAGCTGTAACGATTCTGGCTTATCTATTCGTGGTGAGCGGCGTAGCGCTCAGGGTGCTGCCTTTGGGTTGCCTTCTTACCTTGCTGACTGCACCAATGTCATACAAAATGGTGGCACTAGCGCGTAACTACACTGACCTCTCACAATACCAGCCAGCAATGTCTCAGGCAATCGGTGTGTCGACGCTTGGGGGATTGGCAATGGTTATAGGTTATGCAATTGAAATTATTGTTACTCCATAACTAAACAATTAGCTGATATGGAATCCATGCAAGTTCAAGCAAAACCAGTTTCACTTCAAACGTGGTGGATAGCGTTGCGTCCATTTTCTTTCACGGCATCGGTGACCCCTGCCGTGATGGGTGGAGTGATTGCGCTCTGGATGCGAGCGCATGGAATGGTGGAATTTGACTTCAGCATCCTGAACTTCCTGCTCTGCATTCTGGGCTGCGTTGCAATTCACAGCGTATCAAACCTTGTGAATGATTACTTCGACCACAAGACAGGGCTGGATGACAAGGATAACTTCGGTGCAATGAAAATCTTGGTGCAAGGTGCACTGACGCCTGCACAAGTGCGCAATGCAGCATGGGTAGCATTTATAATCGCAGCTGCAATTGGGGCATACTTCATCTGGGAGGCAGGAAGCAAAGCCGATGTGCTAATTTATCTTATCTTATTTGGGGCACTCTCTGCTTACTTCTACACTGCACCACCCCTGTCGCTTAAATATCGTGGCTTAGGAGATGTGCAAGTGATTCTCTCTTTTGCGGTCTTAATGGTCTTTGGCGCTTACTACGTGCAGACAAAGTCATTCTCATGGCTGCCAATCTTATACTCCATTCCGATTGGCTTGCTGGTCGACGACATTTTGCACATTAACAACCTGCGTGACATTCCTACGGACAAAAAGGCGAACATCTCAACATTGGCGATTTGGCTTGGTGAGGAAGGCGCAAAGAAATTCCACTATGTGCTCTGCTTCGGTGCGTTCGCTGCCGTGCCACTGATGATTATTTTTGCAAAGCTAACTTGGTTTTCTCTGCTGACGCTGCTTGCACTGCCTACAGCAGTGAAGCTCTCAAAGGAAGTATCTGCCATGACGCAGCCAAATGTCGACCCGATGATTGTAGCACGGATTGCGCAACTGCACGCGCAGTTTGGTGCGCTAATGATTCTGGGCTTCGTGCTGGGAACGTTTTTCCCATACTAAGAGGTTCTAAGCTTGCTGTTTCGCAAGCAGAAGTTGCGGAACGGGTAGTAAAAAACTTGTTCCTTATTAGTGCTTGAGGGTGAGCCGCTCAATTGGGGGAGCGGCTCGCCCTTTTTCATTTTGCGTTGCTACAAGTGAGCGAAGAGTGATGCGTGAAGCATTAAAGGGGATTTTGGACTTTCTCTATCCGAAGGTCTGTCTGGTGTGTGAGCAAGTGAGACTTGCATCTGATGAACACTTCGTGTGCAAAGCCTGCGAGCGCGACTTTGATACTTTTAGCTTGCCGAATGAAGCCACTAATGAAATGATGGCGCGGCTTTGGGCAAATTTTCCTATGCAGCAAGCAATTGATGATGCAATAGCGTTGTATCGCTTCTATAAGAGCGGTAAAGTTCAAGCGGTGATTCACGCATTCAAATATGAGGGGCTGCCAGCTGTAGCGGTGGAGTATGGCAAAAAGCTTGGGCAGAAGATTTGGGCAGAACGTCCAACTGCACACTTTGACGGTATTGCATTTATGCCGCTTCATCCTGTGCGAAAGCTGGAGCGCGGCTACAACCAAGCAGAGCAACTGGCAAAAGGTGTCTCGGAGATACTGCAAACGCCTGTGCTGGACTGCTTGATACGCACACGATACACTGCGACGCAAACGGGCTTAGATGTTGCCGAGCGAGAGAGGAATATGAAAGATGCCTTTGAAGCCACAGGCGATCTCTCAGGCAAGCGGCTGATACTGGTAGATGATGTCTTTACCACTGGCTCTACGATGCTCTCTTGTGCAAGGGCTTTGCGTAAGGCAGGCACAGTGCATCTGACTATTGCCGCGCTGGCAGTGGCAACGTCGTAGTCTCTCAGAAGTTTTGTAACGTTTGCAAAAACCAAGCTGCCGTGACTGCAAGATGGATTTATTCTATGCACCGCCCGAAGCGATTTCAGGCGATGTACTCACGCTGGTTGGCGATGAGCGCCATCATGCTGTAACCGTGCTACGAAAGAAAGCAGGCGATACGCTCTATGCAATTGATGGTGAGGGTACTTGCTACACAGCCCGCATTCTTGAAATTTCCAAATCAACGCTGAAAGCCAGAATTGAAGCAAAAGAGTATGAGCCTGAACCGCTTACGCACATCACGATTGCAATTTCACTGACTAAGACAAGTGACCGCTTCGAAAATTTCTTAGAGAAAGCCACTGAACTGGGCGTCAGCGAGATTATTCCAATGCTGACTGCTCGCACAGTGTCCAGACCACGAGAAGACCAACGGCAAAGTAAATTAGAGCGGTGGCGAAAAATTGTGCTGGCAGCAGCCAAGCAATCGCAGCGCTACCGCTTGCCAAAGCTCCACCCTATTACAACATTTGAAGCCGTGCTGAGGCGCAACGATGAGCTGCGTGTGCTCCCATATGAGTTTTCCAGAAAGAAAATTGCCTTGTCATTTGTGGGGAAGCGAGTGCTGTTTGTGATTGGAAGCGAAGGCGGTTTCACACCCGAAGAAGTGGAAGCTGCGCTGCAGGCTGGCTTTGAGGAAATTTCATTAGGGAGAACCATTTTGCGAGTTGACACCGCAGGCATCTTTGTTGCAGCAATGGTGCGTGCTGAAGAATTGCGGCAAGCCTAGACAAATAAGGCAATCATTTTCGGTATGGCAACTGTCTTTTTGGGCACAACACCGATTCAAGTCGGCACAATTTTCTGCGTTGGCAAAAACTATGAGGCACACGCCCGAGAAATGCGTGAGAGATTAGGGCTTGGCTTTCCTGACAAAGCGCCAGAGCAAGAGCCGATTGTTTTTTCAAAGCCAAGTAGTGCGCTGATTCACTCGGGAGAGTGCATCAAAATTCCCCACTTCGGTGGCAAGCCGATTTCTAATGAATTGCATCACGAGTTGGAGCTGGTAGTCTTAATTGGCAAGCAGGCAGTATCACTCAGCGAACAGGAAGCAGACGCCTGCATTGCAGGTTTCGGGGTTGGACTGGATATGACGCTGCGAGACCGACAGACTGAAGCGAAAAAAAATGGTCAGCCATGGCTGATTGCAAAAGGCTTTCGCACAGCTGCAGTGGTATCAAGTTTTATCGTTGAACCACTTGAATCGGTATCTGCCTTCTCAATTGAGCTACTGAAAAATGGCAAGCGTGTGCAGGTAGGCTATCCACGCGAGATGATTTTCAGTATCCCATTTCTCATCTCCTATCTCTCACACATCTTTGGGTTAGAGGCTGGTGACCTAATTTTTACAGGCACGCCTGAGGGAGTTGGCAGAGTCGAAACAGGCGATGAACTGCGAGCCTACCTGCGGAAAGGCGAAGTGCTGCTGGCAGACTTAAAGACTTGCGTTGCGTAGGCTCTATCGTAGCCAGCGTTGTTGGATTTTTCCTGTCGCCCAGAGGTAATCGCTGATTGCACGCAGGTAGTCGGCGCGAGCGTTCACCAAGCCTTGCATGGCTGCCGCTGTAGCACGCTCGCGTAGATTTAGGATAAGCAAGGAGCTTTCACCAGCCAAAAAGCGCTTACGCTCGCCCTCTTGCACGAGATAGGCATAGCGGGTTTCTCGCTCAGCTGCTTCAATGCGCTCCAAAGCACGTCCAATGGCTGACAAGGCATCATCAATGTCAGCTTGAATTTTTCGGTTAATCTCCAAGCGCTTGAGGAGGGTGCGTGTCGCTTTAATTTGCGCCAGCTGCAATTGTGCATTGGCATTGCGAAAGAAAAGCGGTTGTGAAATAGAGAGACCAATGCGGTAATCGAAACCGCTGGCAGAGCCAAAGTATTGCAGGGCTTGAAACTGTGCTTCCACATTAGGACGCAAAAACTCGGTGGAAAAACGCACGTCAATATCTGCTGAACGTTGCTCAACATCAATTTGCAAGGCTTCTGGACGAAGTTGCAGAGCTTGCATACGGTCAAACTCAATTTGAGCTGGCGTAAGAGTGGGCGCAGGTGGCAGTGAATATGGCACAGCGTTCAAGGGGCGTGGCGTGCCATCTGGATTCCAAAGCAAAACGGCTGCCTTAATGCTGGTGGCTTCATACTTGCGTTGCGCTTTAAGCATATCGCCACGCCGCTTTTCAACTTCTTGCAGAGCCTCAATGCTATCAATCGCTGCGGTCTCGCCGCGGCGCACCCGCTCAGCAATTGCAGCGGCACGCACGACCGCAATCTCATAGACTTGCTTTGCAACGGCTAGTTGTGAGTAGGCTTCCGCCCAATCCCAATAAACCTCTGAGGCAGTAAGCAGCAAATTGTTCTTGATTTGCATTTCGTTAGCGCGTGAAAGGTCAGGGCGCAGGGCAGCCTTTTCAAACGATGCGCGACGCTTATCTAAGAAGATACCTTGCAGGAGCGGAACTTTCAAGCCAATTTCAGCTTCACCTGGCGGGTCGGTAACATCTACATTACTAAGGCGACTGCCAAACCCACGCTTATACTTTGCGACAAGTTTAGGTCCAAAAAGCGAGCCAATCGGTAGTTCAAAACTGGCACTGACTTGGTCGACAGTGGGAAAACCATTTTTGGTTTTGCGTTCTACCAAGCCCTCGAAGATAGGGTCAAACGCACCGTATGCATCACGCACGGTGGCTTCTGCAATGTCGGTTTCCAGCGCAGCTGAGATGGCTGTTGGATTGGCAGCTAAAACAAGGTCTAAGTATTGCTCGAGTGAGAGGGAATCTTTTGCAGATGTCGTGATAGGAAAAGTCGCTGTAAAAGGCTGAGCCTGCACAGCCGAAGCGGCTACGAAAAACGATGCAACAAAGAGGATTCTGAGACGCATCGGACGTATCACGCTGTATGAATTAGTGTTTCAGTATGTCAGAGATAAAACTGAACTCTTAAAGAAGATGAGTAAAACGATGACCGTTTGAGACAGGGCAAGCAGCGTGCAATCAAAAAGCAGATACACGCTACACTGGAACGGTAAGTGCTACCCTGCGTGCAAGTGTGGAAGCGTTGCTACTTATCTTCATCTTTGCTGACTGCATCTTTGCTCTTCTTGGCTTTGTCGTCACCGCCTTTTTTCTTGTCGAGACCGCCAGTGCGAGCGGGAATGATGGGTGGGAAGCCACAGAGCTGACGCCACGCTTCATATGCCAAACTGACTTCGTTAAGCAAAATCCAGCCAGTTACCTCTGTGCCTTGACGCAGGTAAGTGCGGTTGGGCCAAGGTTTATCGTTGGGGTCAGGCACGACCAACACACGGAAGCGACCGCTGCCATCATCGACTGCATCGACGACGGCGACTTTGCCGCCAAATGTGCCAACCGAAAGATTAGGCCAGCCGCCGCCCCAAACTTGAATGGCTGGAAAGCCTGCAAACTGCAGGCGCACAGGACGACCCGTATCAATAATAGCCGCATCTAAGCTGCTGACGAAAATTTCAGCCGCAATATCTTCACTGGCATTCGGCGTAATGA
The DNA here is from genome assembly GCA_025056565.1 of Chloroherpetonaceae bacterium. Lineage (NCBI taxonomy): Bacteria > Pseudomonadati > Chlorobiota > Chlorobiia > Chlorobiales > Chloroherpetonaceae > Chloroherpetonaceae bacterium. Next base: position 123,613 of record JANWWA010000002.1, read on the forward strand.
TGCAAAGCATATCACCTTTCTTGACCGTTTGTCCAGGGCCGACTTGAGCAATGCGTGTAACTTGTCCATCAATCGGGGCTATGACAATACCCAAGTTTCGGCGCGTGGCGACATTGCCAAGTTCCAAATCTGCTTTTGCAATTGTTGCACTTGCCTTACGCTGCTTAGCAGCCAGTTCTGCCTGTGCATTCTTCACCTCTTGAATTGCAACTTGTAGGTCAGCATATGCCTTTGCCGAGTCAGCCATTGCTTTTTGCAGCCTAAGAAGAGCGGTTTCATAATCTTTGCGAGCAATCAAGCCTTGCGACTCGAGCGCTACAGCACGTTGGAATTGAATGCGAGCCGTATTGACATCAACATTAGCCTGCTGCACTGCTGCCTCAACAGCGCGCTGTTTCTGTTCAGCTTGCTTGACTTTGTTGCTGGCTTGCACAATTTCCAATTCCATCTCTCTGGCAGTGTTTTCACGAATCGTCTTCTGATACTCCACGAAATTTTCTGCCAAAAACTTTGTGTCAATATCGCGCAAGATCGCAATCGTATCCCCTGCTTTGACTATTGTGCCCTCATTAACAAACCACCTTACAATTCGTCCATCAATTTGTGCATCAATGGTCTGCGGGCGTAGCATTGGTGCAAACGAGGTTACTGTGCCAGAGCCTGCAACATTCTGCTGCCAAGTGTTGGGGATAAATGCGACAATAATGATAGCAAGCAGGGTAATGCCAAACCCGCGTGCCAGCGGTTCAGCAGTCTTAGGTGCTGTAGCCATTCTTAGCGCTGTAGTGTAGTAGTAGGGGATAACTTCTTCAATCGTAATCTTGCCATTACCGTTTTGGTGCCCATTTGTGGGTGGCAGTTCCGTAGTAACTCTCACCATCTGAATTTTTTCAGCCATATCAAGAAATAGGTTGAAGTTTCAGGTCACAATTATGACTTTTCTTCAGGACCGTTGCCATTGCCAATACGCAACTGAATAGTCTTATCAGCTAAATCCATTGCTTCTTTTTCGGAGATAACTTGACGCACAAGGTCAGGGAAAAGTTCCGCAAAGCGTCCATGCGGTCGGAATGCCAACTCTCTGGGAGAGCCGGACTCGCAAATTCTGCCCTTATCGAGCACAAAAACCGTCTCAGAGCGACGAATGAGCTCAGCGTCATGTGAGATGTCGATAATCGTCCAGCATCGCTCTGCATAGAGTGCTTGAATAAGTTGCAGTTTAGTGCGCTCTTCTAAGCCACCGAAGGCTTCGTCGAGAATAAGAATGCACGGTTTGCTAATGATGGTGCGCGCAAAAATGATGCGTCGGATAAGTCCCAGCGGCACATTGTTACCAGTAGAGGTCAGCATCGTATTGAGCCGATTGGGCAAGGCGCGCACGGCATCATACATCTGAGCAACTCGAAGTGCCCAATCGAATTGCTCTTTCGGGAAGTGCCGACCCATTAAGATGTTTTCCTCGATTGTGCCTTCGAAAATCTCATTTTCGGCGAGCACAATGCCGACGGTTTTGCGCAAATCTGCAAGACTAAGACGCATAATGTCATATCCGCCGAACTCAATGAGCCCTTTGCTGGGCGGATAGATGCCTACCAAGAGTGATGCGAGCGTGGTTTTACCCGCTCCACTCTCACCCACAAGGCTGACACGTGCACCACTGCGAATGTAGAGCGAGAGGTGATTAAAAACCTGATGACCATCAGGATAGCTAAATGAGACATCCGTGATGCGAATGTCTGGAGGCGTCTCCGACCACTTGATGCTGACTTCTGTGTGTCGTGGCGCTTCAAGGGGCTTATCAATCAGATATGACAGCTTGTCAATAGCGGTAAGCAAATCATAGTGTTCCGCAAATTGCGAAACCAGCTTCTCGATCGAGCCAAGCATAGCCACAATAACAAGCTCTGCAGCGACCAGCTGACCAATAGATAGCTGACCTTGAATAACAAGCGAGCCACCAATACCGAGCACACCTACAATTGCAAATGCTCTAAAGACCACAGAACCTGTAATCTGGCGTGCGACCACCATAAAGTGCTTGTGGCGTGCTTTCATATACTCTGTGCCGATTTCATCAACACGCTGGTAAATGAAGTCAGGATTAGCAAAGAGCTTGAAGCTGGTCTGGCAGCGCCCAATTTCTTCGAGCCATGAGGCAAGAGCATACTTTTTCTTGGATTCCTTAATGCTGGTAACAAGCCCGCCACGCCCCAACACGAAGACCAAGATCGGCACAAAGGCAATCAAACTGAGGTTGAAGAGAATGAAAAATGGGTGATAAATAGCCAAGAGGAAGAGTCCAATCACCATAACCAGCGTGGCGCTCACTCCGTCAAGCAAAAACTTACCGACGGTTTTCTGAATGGTCAGCACATCGAAGAAGCGGTTGATGAGTTCGGGTGGGTATTCATTTTCCAGAGAGGCTTGCTTCATTCGTGGCAAACGATACGCAATCTCGAAGGCTGTACGTATGAAAATTCGCCGTTGAAGCACATCAACCACATACTGCTTCATTACATCAAAGGCACCGACAATCAGCATTCCGATGGCAACGATAATGCAAAGCCACACTAATTGATTGGTAAAGACGCCTAAAACAACGGAGTTGACGATGGCTGATGCAGAAAGAGGCACAATAAGCGAAAGAATACCGACAATGGCAGCATACGTAACAACAATGGCGAAATCTCGCTTCTCTTCTTTCAGAAGCTCAAAGAGCTTGCTAAGAATCACGCTGAGAAGATCTTTGTGTTCGTAACCAATACTATGTGCGTCTTGCGGCTTTTTACCGTAGCCACCGTGTGGGTCTTTGCTGTGCAGAGCGGGTCTGGTCATAAAAGTGTGCAGTGCACCGTCATATACCAAAATCGGGAGCACTTCTTTCCCTCCAAAGAGTTCCTCGATAGTCAGTTTCGCTGTGCGATGCGTCTGGAAGCTGTATGCTTGAACGGTACCTTTGGAGAGAGAATCCAGCAGCAACAACTGTCCATTGTGCAAAAGGAGCGAATTGGCAGGGAACTTTTTTGCAAAATCCTTCTTCGCAATACCCATTCGCCGCAGCGAAAGCCCGATTGACTGACCAAGTGTCTCCAGTTCCTGCAGAAGACAAGCAGAATCTATCGTGCGATGAGTAAAATACTCACGAATCTTGGCAGCATAGAATGGCAAAGATGCTTTCTCCGTCAGCTTCTCCAACGCTTGAAATGCTTGGAGCTCGAGGACCTCGTCTCTCTTATCCATCTCTCGTGTAACATTAAAGTTTCAAGGTATAACTCCTTTGCTCTCTATACTTGCGATGGGATAAACGCAAGAAAGGCGGGACTAGACCAGTAAATCACGATTTGAAAACTAACGCACACAACAAAAAGTTCCAAAAAACATTTTGAATTTTTCGTTGAAATGCCTATATTGCCATATAGTTACTCAACGAAGGAGACTTCATTGACTCCCCCGAGCCAGCGTTACACCTGCACACTTGTAAGCACATGTTTAGAAGCAATAAACCTGAAACACAATCGCCACAACTATGAAAACGCATATTCTCATTCTTTCTTTTTTCTTTGCCGCATCTGGGTTGGCTCTCGGACAACCAATTTTAGGTACATATCAGCAGTCCGTATTGGATGCTCCTGCTGAGCTTAAAAGTGGGGAGGATGTTATGATTACAAAAGACCAGAGCGCCAAAAACAAAATTTGGATAAGTGGCTTAATCCCAAATCAGAAATTTTATGCTCTGCTGCAAGTACAGACCGAAGATGGTATGACCTACACAGTGCCGAAACAGAGAGCCAGAAACTACCAAATCAATGTAGGCTGCATCGTGTATGACACAGACGAACGAAAGGTGGTAATTTCTCTCCACAACAAAAAGGACTGCGACGAAAACATTGGAAACGTGTCAGTTAGCAAAGAGGGGTCAGTCGCAGCAGCTGGTGTCAGAGTAGGAACCGATGGTAGAGTAAGTGTGCCTGGAGTGGATATAAACGGTGGTAGCGTAAAGATAAATGCTGTAAGAGCAGCAGGCATCACATACATCGGCGAGAAAAAGTAGTAACTATCTTCGTGTAACATAAGAAAAAGTAAAGGGGCGATGTTGCGCCCCTTTATGTTTAGTGCATAAAGAGCAGTTCCATATAGCTGGGGATGGGATAGAGACTTCTATCAAGCTCACCTTCCAGCTTATCCGCTACTTCGCGCACGCTATTCATTGCAGGCAAAATGACCTCGGCACAGTATTTTGCTTGAGCTTCTAGCCCCTTCTGGTGGTGAATCTCAGCCGTGAGTTCTTCCAACTTATCGGTACGCGACATCAGTTCTGCGATGTTCTTAGCAAGGTCGGAGACCAATGCAAGCTGCTTTTTCTTGGTAGCGTCATTAATCTTTGCCGCTTTACCGAGCTGCAGGAGCTTGCCGACCGACTCAGCGACTTCACTTTGGAAGCGCATACAAGCTGGCAGAATTTGCGTGCGAATCATCATTAAAAGGGTTTTTGCTTCAATGTCAATAGCTTTGATGTAGCGCTCCATTCTCACATTGTAGCGAGCGTCAATTTCTGCTTCGGTCAGCACGCCGTATTTAACGAACATCTCACGCACGCTCTGGTCTTTCCAGACTTTCATCGCCTCTGGCAAATTGCGATGATTTGGAAGACCACGCTTTTTAGCTTCTTTCTGCCATGCTTCACTGTAACCATCACCCTCGAAGCGAATAGGTTTTGTAGCCTTAATCTCGCGACGCAATACTTCAAAGACAGCTGCTTCTAATTCTTTACCAGCTTTCATCTCGGCTTCAATAGCCTCTCGCATCTCGTCAATTGCCTCTGCCATCAAGGTATTAAGCACCATATTCGGAATTGCAATTGGCATTGACGAGGGGACAGCGCGAAACTCAAACTTATTGCCAGTGAAGGCAAAAGGTGAAGTGCGGTTGCGGTCAGTATTGTCTTTGTTAAGTGTGGGAATATGTGAAATGTCTAAGTCAATAAACTGTTTCTCTGTAGTCTTCTTCATATCCCCTTTCTCAATTGCATCGAGAATCTCGCTAAGCTGGTCGCCCAAGAAGACAGAGATAATCGCTGGCGGAGCTTCGTTGGCGCCCAAGCGATGGTCATTTCCGGGGTTCGCAACTGCTGCACGTAGCACAGCGGCGCGCTTGTGAATACCTTTCAACACTGCAACGAGAAAAACCAAGAATTGTAGGTTCGATTCAGGTGTTTCACCCGGGTCTAAAAGATTGCCGCCGACATCCGCAGCAATTGACCAGTTGTTGTGCTTGCCAGAGCCGTTGATGCCTGCAAATGGCTTTTCGTGAATAAGCAGTGCAAGCCCTTTGCGTTCTGCTACACGGCGCAGCATCTCCATCGTAAGCAGATTGTGGTCTGAGGCTAAGGGGGTTTCCTCGTGAATGGGCGCAATTTCAAACTGGTGGGGTGCAACTTCGTTGTGCCGAGTCTTAGCAGGCACACCTAATTGATACAGCTCTTTCTCCAGCTCCTGCATAAACTCCATCACGCGGTCAGGGATAGAGCCAAAGTAATGGTCTTCAAGCTGCTGATTTTTGGGTGGCAGCGCACCGATGAGCGTCCGCCCTGTCATAATTAGGTCTGGGCGCTGTTCATAAAGGGCGCGGTCAATGAGGAAATACTCTTGTTCAGCCCCCACATATGTTTTCACTCTGGTTACTTTCTTATTGCCCAAAAGGTGGAGCAATTTGACCGCTGCGTCGCTAAGGGCGCGTGCAGAGCGTAACAGAGGTGTTTTCTCGTCTAAGGCTTCGCCGTGATACGAAATGAAGACCGATGGAATGCAGAGCGTAGTGCCTTCTGGTCCTTTCATCAGGAAGGCAGGTGAGCTAGGGTCCCAAGCTGTGTAACCACGCGCCTCAAATGTGGTGCGCATACCCCCTGAGGGAAAACTCGAGGCGTCTGGCTCGCCCTGAATGAGCTGGCTGCCTGAGAATTTTTCAATGAGATTGCCCTCCTTGTCGAAAGCGATGAAGGCATCGTGCTTTTCTGCTGTGGCTCCCGTCATGGGCTGAAACCAGTGGCAGTAGTGCGTTGCACCGTTCTCAATAGCCCATTCCTTCATTGCTTGGGCGACCGTTTCAGCAATGCGCTCATCGAGGTCTTCACCACGCTGCAGTGTATTGGTGAGCGAGCTGTAGACATCGGCAGGCAGGCGCTCGCGCATCACGCGGTCGTTGAAGGTCAGGCTGCCGAACATTGCAGCATTTTCAGAGAGTGTAACCGTCCCGTTTTGTGTTGAGGTGCTCATATACAGAGTTAGAATTAAGTGTAGTGAAAGTTGTGATGCGTGTATTACGGATAATTAACTTCCATTCAGACCTTTGGTATGCTCCAAGCATTTCAAGGTTTTTTGTGCATTGATGCGGTTCGAGCGTTTGATTTCAGAAAGCACAATGTCGGTCTGCGTGCCTGTTACGCCTGTCCAAGATTGAATGCGTGCCAAGAGTCGCTCTAAGGCGCCTGTATCCGAAACAATTGCTTTAATGAGGTGTGAGCCTTCGCCAGTGATAGAATAACATTCTGTGATTTCGTCTTCTTTCTGAACGTGTTGAATAAGCGATGGATAGTGCTTTGAGGAGTCCATCGTTACTCGAATAAAAGCAATAATGTCGTAGCCGAGTTTTTTGACATCTACAATAGCTGTAAAGCCCTTAATGACCCCGCGCGCTTCCAACTTCTCTAACCGCTCACTAACTGACGGAATGGATAAACCAACTGCTTCAGCCAATTCACTTCGCCGTGCGCGACCATCTTCTGAGAGCATCTCAATGAGCTTGAGGTCAATTTTGTCTAAGTGCCACGACATGTGACTGAACCTGATTATAGCAACCTAAAAAATTTAGGTGTTTTTGTGTGTATATCTGCAAAATTAAAATTTTTGCTTGCAAATGCAAGAAAGATTTTGGGCGTGTGTTGGAAGCAAAGGTCGTAAGATAGCTCGTAGCCCCTTGCTATGTGGCGCTTGCGTGTAAGGCAAAAGTTTTTTAACCTTGCAAGCGATTTTGGGCAAGCCATCATCTTCGGGGTGCTGGTTGCAGAGAAAGCAGCCGGCTGAGAATATACCCGAGGAACTTGATTCAGGTAATACTGACGCAAGGAAAGATGAGGCGAAGCATGAATTTATCTCCCACCGTCTTGCTTCCAGTCGTTTTTCCTCTGCGCACAAACTTTTCGTCCGATGAACACATACATACGCCTTTTAACCGTTGCCGGTTCAGATTCAGGAGGCGGCGCAGGCATTCAAGCGGATCTGAAGACATTTTCTGCACTGGGGTGCTACGGTATGTCCGCTATTACAGCACTGACGGCACAAAATACGGTTGGTGTGGAGGCCATCTACGGGGTGCCCGCAGAATTTGTCGCAAAGCAAATCGACGCAGTGGTGCAGGATATTGGTGTCAATGCGGTCAAAATTGGAATGTTAGCTACAGCAGATATTATCAAGGCCGTAGCGGACCGTTTAGCAGCACATCAGCTACGCCCAGTCGTCTTAGACCCTGTTATGACGGCTAAGAGCGGAGACAGGCTGCTGGAGGAAAGTGCAGTGGAAGCATTGCGAACTTGCTTACTCCCACTCGCTACGGTGGTAACACCAAATTTGCCAGAAACAAGTCTTCTGCTGGGGCGCACGGTTCGCACCCGAAGCGAAATGGAACAGGCTGCCCGTGATTTGCAGGCACTGGGAGCAAAGAACGTCTTGGTCAAAGGAGGACATCTAAGTGAGCCTGTCAGTGCAGATTGTCTGCTCACTGAGGAGGGAAGTCTGCACTGGCTCGAGGCGAAACGCATCCACACGGCAAACACACATGGCACAGGCTGCACACTTTCCTCCGCCATTGCAGCGTATTTAGCCAAAGGCGTGGGGATAGTCGAGGCAGTAAAACTGGCAAAGAACTACCTCACGGGTGCAATAGAACGCGGCGCAACATACGCACTTGGCAAAGGGCATGCCCCTGTTCATCACTTCTATCAACTCTGGACAAACTAAACTATGACCTTTACTGCAGAACTCTGGAATACGATTGACCACATCTATGCCAGCATTCTGGCGCACCCTTTTAACCGAGAGCTAGCAAGCGGCACTTTGCCGGAGGAAAAATTTCAGTTTTACATCAAGCAAGATGCACTGTATCTAATGGACTTTGCCAAAGCCTTAGCGCTGCTGGCAGCAAAATCCAGCACCGCTGAGGATATCGTGCAGTTCATTAAGTTCTCCGAGAGCGCAATTGTGGCAGAGCGCAGTCTGCACGAATTTTACTTTTCACTCTACAAGACCACACTGGATGTGAACTACGCCCCAGCGTGCTTTGCCTACACAAACTATATGCTAGCTTCTGCAGCGCTACGCAACTATGAAGAAGGCATTGCAGCGTTGCTGCCTTGCTTTTGGATTTATCGGGAAGTTGGGCAGCACATCTACTCCCATGTATCAGGGCAGCCAAGTTATGCGCATCATCCCTACAAGAATTGGATTGATATGTATGCCAGTGAAGAATACGGTGAGCTTGTTAGCCAGATGTTGCGCATCACGGACAGAGTGGCAGCTGCTACCACAGTGCATACAAGAGAGCTAATGAAAAGCGCTTTTGTTTATTCTTCTCGCTTGGAGTGGCTCTTTTGGGATAGTGCTTATCGATTAGAAGCGTGGCAGCCCTAAGTTAGCGTGCTTAGCCTCAAAGTTGATAGAATCCCCTAATAGCCTTAGCTTTGAATTGAAGCCTGCAGCGATGAGCAAGTTGCTGAGCTAATTACAAATCAGTGTGCCTTGTTTAAGCTCGAGAGCAAAAATGCAAAGTCATATTTCACTTGGCAAGGTGTTTGGCATAAAGGTAGGCGTGCACCTTAGCTGGGTATTAATTGCCATCTTGCTGACTGTCTCGCTAGCCACGCGTTTCTCAGTGATTAACCCGAACTGGGGAAGTGAGGTTATCTGGCTCACCGCAATTATAACGGGGTTGCTTTTTTTCTCGGCGATTGTGGCGCACGAGTTAGCACATGCTTTGGTTGCACGAATGCGCGGACTGCCAGTCAACTCGATTACGCTGTTTGCATTGGGCGGGGTCGCAATGATTGAAAAAGAAGCAGCTGACCCTGCCACAGAGTTCTGGATGGGCATTGCTGGACCTATTATGAGCGTCTTTATTGGCACAGTTTGTCTCTCAATTGCAATGCTGCTAGGCTGGTCACTGGGCGAGAGTCCGTTTGAGCCAAGCACTCCACTGATGGCTGCGCTGGTTTGGTTAGGCTGGATTAATATCGGCTTAGCCGCATTCAATATGCTTCCTGGCTTTCCCTTAGATGGCGGGCGTGTGCTGCGCGCAGTAATCTGGTATGTAACAAACGATGCCGTGCGAGCGACACGCATTGCAGCACGCCTTGGACAAATCATTGCCACGCTCTTTATCGTGTTCGGCATTTTTCAATTTTTCTTCGGCATTGGTTGGGGAGCTATCTGGCTCGCCTTTATCGGGTGGTTTCTCCTCAATGCGGCAAGTAGCAGTTACGCTCATCTTGAGCTGTCTCAGACATTGCGGCATTTGGACGGCCTAACAGCACGAGATGTGATGCAGCTGGATTGCTATCAGCTGGATAGCAAAACCACCTTGCAGGACTTTGTCAGCGAGCATCTCCTACGCACAGGTGGACGCTGCTATTTTGTAACAAACGGTCAGAATTTGGCAGGACTGGTGACCTTGCACGAAGTGAAAGGCGTTCCGAAGGAGCTTTGGGCAAGCAAAACAGTGGGTGAAGTGATGCGACCAGTCGCTGAGTTGCAAACCATTGCACCAGAGACGCCAGTGCGCAAGGCACTGGAAATGATGATTCAAGCCGACGTCAACCAATTGCCTGTTGTAAGTGACGGGCGCGCGGTAGGAATGATTTCACGCAATCGTATTCTCGAGCTCCTGCAAGCACGTGCTGAACTGGCAGCCTGAGCTTGGATTGGAATAAATCCCTGACTTTGGCATCGCAAAAGGGGCGGTCATGTTGTAAGAATGCAGTTGCATTAGACTTCTCAGTCAGCGTTAAATAAAAGAACCTCAATGTCCAGCGCGAGGCGCAAAAACGCTGAACTATTGAGGTTCATCGTGGTTTCACAGAGCACACTCCCTCGGTGTTGATCAGAGTGTCTTCCACAAAGAACAAGCGATGACAAAGAACAAAGAGCACACTTGTGTTAGTCTATGCGCACAGCTTGGCGCAGCACAGGCGAATGTCCATTGAACAAAAAGGCTTCTAGCACATAATTTCCTGTTGGCAAAGCAGCTCGTGTCTGCAAGTCCTGCAAAGGCAGCTGAAATGGCAGCGCTTTAGTTTCACTTGGAGCAATAGCAAGACTTGTTAGAACTTGTGCGCACAGCTTAGGCTGAGAAACCACTGGCTTTTCGTCTTGCCTGAGAACAATACCCAGCTGGCACGAAGTTGAAAAGTTGAACGTTTGCGTAGTGCGTGAACGATTTTGAATCAGAAACTCACCTGAAAGCGTATCGCCAGAACGATATGCTGCTCTGGTGAGCACGAGCGAAAACCCGATGCCTTCTCGCACAGCGTCGCTCCGTAACTCAATTGGAATCAACACCGTGCTTTGACCGATTAGACCAACTCGCCCGCCGTTTGCCAATCTTACATCAGCACTGGCTACGCTAAGCAACATCTGTCCATTTGGCAGTTTGCTTAACTCGTCTGGCGTAAAACTGATGCTGGTAACACCGCGTGGAAACTCCTTTATAAGTGAGTGAGCATTGGTAACCAGCGGCACAATGGTTGCAGTATCAAAAGAAGCATTCATACGACTTGCTTGTGCCACTGCAGGAGTTATAGCAGCGACAGTTGACATAGCCTCCGTGCTTTCTATGCGCACGACCAGCTCTGAACTTTTCGGCACTGCCGTCCCTGCAACGGGTGAGGCCACTCGCACAGCTGGTGGAATACTCAAGCGGTTGTCCGTCAGCGAAAACCCCGTCAGCTCGACTGCCACCGTAGTCCCCGCCTGACCGAGCTCTATCCAGTTTGACCGAGTCGACACGATAGGTGGTGGATAGAGGAAAACGGCTGGAGCTTTCAGAGCGTCGCTCTGCTGGCTATATCGCAAAGGCATTGCCTCAAGGCGATACCGACGCGGGCCAACGCTCACGGCAACCTCTTGTGGAACAGCTGGTTCAAAGAACGTCGCATAACTGGTTGCCAGCGTAGGTGAGCTGGGCAGCCGCTGCACAGTAACCTGAGCGCGTGGCACTGAACCTAAGGGCACTTGCACTTGACCACTTGTTACCAGCGTATTCGGCATACCGTTTATGGCACTCACAAACGGCACACCGCTTATCTCATCGACTGACCAGTTCATAACTAATGCGCGTAACTCTGCTTCAACACTGGTGCCTACTGGTGTTTCAACGCGGTCGCAGCCGACCCAAAGCGAGAAGAGAACAAGGCAGAGCACCAGCAGTGCTAGTATCGTGATGAATCGTTTCCCAACAATTTCTAACCGCTCTACTGCGTCTTGATGTGTGCGAACCCTGTCCACCAGTCGTAATGAGTAGCTATTTCTTGCCCTGTGAAGAGATGCAAAAGCCGTGCCAGCGCAGAATGGTAGCCTAAACGCGTAAAATGAGCGGATTTGAAAGGCAAAAGTTGCTTAGAAGTGATAGGCAATCCCGTCAGAAAAGTGTCGGGTTAGACTTCCCGTCAGTTTTCTAGCACACCAAGCCGCAAGGCACGAGGGCAATCAGGGTAGCGCAAAGACCCAAAGAGTCTATCCCACAGGGAGAGCAGGGAGCCGTAATTCGTATCCGCTTCTACTTTTTCAACACAGTGATGCTGTCGGTGCATATTAGGGGAGGGAATAATCAGTGCAAGCTGCCTGTCTAACCAGTCGGGTAGTGCCAAATTGCTATGATGGAGCAGAATGATAGGCAAGGAAAGGAGATTGTAAAGCAAAAGATCAGTTGCAGTGAAGCCTAACAGAGCCAAAAACGGAAATCGTGCAAATTCAGATAAGGTAATTTCTGCAGGATGAAACCGTATCCCCGTAGTGATGTCCATTTCAGCATCGCTATGGTGGAAGCGGTGAAAGTGCCATAAAAAGGGAAGACGATGATTAAGCCAATGCCAGCAATACATCCAAAAGTCATAGCAAATTACCAGCAAAACGGTTATCCATTCCGTATCTTGCCATACTCTTACACCCCGCCAGTATGGTTGAATATGCAAAAGCCCCCAAAGCGTGCCAGTCATCAGAAAAGCAGAGAGAGCTGTGTTCAGTGCTGCAACACCTAAGTTCGGTAGGGCGTGCGATATGCGAGAAGTGGGATGTCGGAAAAATGGAAAGATGCCTTCCAGCAGCCACAGGAGGCTACCAGACACCACCGTAACGATGAGCAGAGTATGTTGCAAAGATTCAGCATGCATACAGGACAGGTATACTGCACTGTGTGAACGATGTGAACGCAGTGAACGCGTGCTACAAAGGAATAAGGTCGCAGAACCAGAAGCGGCTAACAGAGCCGTTGTAGTGATATTCTCTCAGCACAGTTTCTCCAACTGAAAACTTAATCGGGTAACGAAAGTAAGGAGCTTGAAAACAAAATGTGTGGAACTCGCCATTTTCGCCACATGGGTCTATATGCTCAGGTAAGCGTTGAAGAAATGATGAATCAATAACTTGACCTACGAAGGAGCTGTCCAGCAGATCAGCGTTGGCACAGATGACAATTGCCTTGAAGCCTAAGTCTATAAACTCTTGGAGCAGAGCGCGTGTATTTTTATGCCAAAGTGGAAAGACAGCTTCAATGCCGAAAGGCTGGAGCTGAGTTTCTCGGTATCGGCGTAGGTCTTCTAAGAAAATATCACCAAACGCTGCACACTCAAAGCCGTTAAACTGGAGTTCTGAGACCTTTTTGCGTAGCTCAGCTTCGTACTCAGCATTTGTGGGCTGCTCTGGCAGCTCAATGGTGCCGTTAGGAAGACCGATACTCTGAATTTGCATTTCAAGTAGGGTGCGACGCAAGCCATGCATACTTACGCGGTCGTAAGTCGCATTGACGGAAGTAAGTAAATACTCGACGCTGTAGGTGTCATCTTGTAGGAGGTAGTATAAGGCTAAGGCAGAGTCTTTCCCGCTGCTCCAGTTAAAGTAAGTTTTCTTTTGCGGCATTGCATTCAATACATTAGGTGTCGCTTGGAGGCATTTTTCCAACCAGCTTGACTTTCATACTGCACAAAATAGATTTTTAAGTCAGCTTGGCTTTCGTAATCTACAAAAAAGATTTTCTTTTCTGCCTGACTGGGGTATTTAGTAAAAAACCATCGTCCATCGTTGCGACCTGCCTGACTTTCATACTTTACTTTATAGACCATCAAGTCTGCTTGGCTAGGGTAGCGCACAACAAATACCTTCACATCAGCTTGACTGGGATAATCGACAGAATAAACCTTCTGGGCTTGCGTGAAGCTAGGCAGGAAGCAGACTGTTAGGAGAGTGGCTAATAGCACTTTCATTTTCATACTTCGGTGTTGGCTTATCAAGCGCAAAAAGCGGTTACCTTACACTCTTTTCAGCCAAAGGCTACCACCTTCATTTTTGAAAATAAGCGGGAGTCGCTCTATTAGCAATTCTCGGTAGAAGTGTTCAAGATATGTATTGAACAAGACGATTTTGAATGCTGTATTAAACTCTAAGAAGGCACGCAGAATGTAACTTTCATTCCACGCCCTCCCTTCCAGTAGCCACTCGTGTGGATATTCAAACGGATAGAAGATGTCGTGAAAGTGAATGAAAACGCCTTGCTTCAAGCGAGGGAGGATTTCGTGAATGATGTAGTTTACATCACTATTAAACTTCGAGACATGAGTGGAGTCAATGAATAAAATGTCGTTCTGCTGCAACTTGTCAAATAGCTCAACTGGCACATCTTGCAGTTTTTGCTCGAGAATTTTTACTGATGAGTGGGTGATGTCCTCTTTCTTCAAGAGTGCTTTGAGGCGGTCAGGGTAAGGCTCAATGAATATGCACTGAATTTGATGCGCAAAGAAGCGTTCGTTAGTGTCCAGCAGCACGCATGATGAGTAGCCTGAGCCAATTTCAATGACAATTTTGGGTTTCAAGTATCTGAGCAAGCAGTAATAGAATATCGCATCTGAATAGGAATAGTATGGATTCAGGAAGTAGTAGCGGAGCGAATGGGTTTTGTGGTCGCTAAACGGGAGTTCATCATAAAATGGCTGAAGCTGCTCTACAAGCATAAGTTGCTCTGCATCATTCAAGTCGATACCGGGCAGGGAACGAGGCAGCACACCCCGTTTTGCTTTTCTAATATCGCTGATGGCAGGCACAGGCGAGTAGAAATGCCCAGGTGGTGCAAACTGGAAGTATGCACTTTCAGTGGTTAAGAGGCGATACTTGCCTACCAGAGCAGTTCTTATCCGAGAGAGCCATTCTCGAATGTCTGTCAAGAAGCGATACACGGTTTGGCAAGACTACTTTATCAGCATCATTTTAATGGTTTTTGTAACCGCGCCTGCGCGCAGTTGACAAATATAAATGCCTGATGCAGAGAGCTGTTGGGCATCCAGTATGACCTGATATTCGCCAGCGGTTTGTGGCTGATGGACGAGCGTAGCAACCTCGCGTCCCAACACATCATAGATTTTGAGGCTGACCCAACCTGATTCGCGCAGTGAATACTTGATGACAGTCGTGGGGTTGAATGGATTAGGGTAGTTCTGTGCTAAGGCATAATCGTATTGCCGACTTTGACCTGACAGAGAAAAACGGACTGTAACGGTGTGAGCATAGTCGTGCATAATGCCATTAAAGTCCACCGAACGCAGGCGGTAGGTGTAGTCTATACCCGCTTTAACACCCACATCAAGGAAATGGTAATGTGAAGGCTGACTCGTTGTGCCGCGACCTTTAAGGGAGGGCAAGAATTGATAGCTGGCAATAGTCTCAAATGCGGCACCACTTTCACTACGGCGCACTTCAAAGCCAGCATTGTCTATTTCGGATGCTGTGGTCCAAGAAAGGGCTATGCCAGTAGGCGTAGCGTTGCCATAGAAAGCAGCAAGCTCGACGGGAAGTGGATGATCCATCGGGTCAGCGATAGCCCACTCGCTAAATGCAGTAACACCAGATAGCTCAACATAATTTTCGACAGGGTTGTTAATGCCTCCTTTGAGTTCCCAATTCGTGCCATTTAGCCTATAAAGTTTGAGATTACCTTCGCTAAGCCCGCCAGCCGCTACTTCGGCGTCAGTGTAATAAATGCGCAAAGTGGCACTGAATGTGCCTGACCCACCCACCGACGTAATAACAACACGGCGCTTGACTGCCTTTGCACTGCCTGAAAAACTGGGCGCAGTATTAGGGGAGATCTCAACGGTTACTTGGTCAATGTCTTCTGAGACAAAAGAGAGAAAAACCCCATACTGACCACTTTGGTCATTCCAGATAAAATTGCCTGTGCGCGTGATGGCGACGCTTTGACCACTCTTCGGCAGTGCAGCTTGAAAAGCACCCAGTGCATATTGCTTGCCATATCCCCAATCGGCTTTGTGTGGAGGGATAGGGCCAGTGGCAACATCTCGGCGAGAGCTATCTGCAAGGATTTTTCGGAACTCTGATGTAGACAAGGTCGGATTAGCTTGCAGCAACAGTGCTCCTAAGCCAGCAAGGTGCGGCGCAGCGGCAGAAGTACCACCGAAAGCACTATTTGTGGTGGTAACATTTGTCGGAGCAGTTACTTCTGGTTTAGGTTTATTGTGGCGTGTAAGACCAATGCTCGAGGTTGGCTCACGATGACCAGTGCTAACATCGTAGGCAACAACGCAAATAGCAGAATCTGCAGTCGAGGGCGTAGTAAGACTGCGACTATTGTTCTGATTGCTTGTCCAAAAGCCACCATGCACACGCCAGCCATCGTAGGGAACGGCGGACGAACCTAAGTTAGTGAGCCGTACGCGCCAGCCTGATTCGTGCGGTCGATTTTCAATAGCAAACTGCACTTCCTTGTCGCCATTTGGAGCATAAACATTGTGATAGACGCGCACAGGCGTAAGGACTTGCACTGAGGAGCTTAGCCCAAAGGGACCGTATTCTGTATTGTCGGGAGCGATGAGTGTAACCGCTATTGAAGCAGCACCAGAATACCAAAGATGCCCGTAGAAACTGAATCCGCTGGCATTGTTTGGACCTGTGGTGAAAGACGTTTCGCTTTGCCCACTGGGCGGCACAACAGCATCAATGTGCACATTTGCACCGCCGTTATTGCCACCAGCGACGGAGAAGAGAGTGCCTGCACCAGCAAGCGAGCTGATTGCAAGTTCCGTTGAACGCGTGCCATCGTGGGCGCCGAAGTTACTGCCGTAACTGTATGAGATGGAAATAGGTTTACCAAGCGCAGTAGCCTTTTGCTTGAGGTATGTGAAAGCGCGTATCACCGAAGTATCCACTGTGTTGGCTAGCACAACAAGCAAAATATCTGCTTCGGGGGCAATCCCAGCTTGACCGCTTGCTTGACCATTTCCAGCAGCAATGCCTAAGCAAGCAGTGCCGTGTGCGTTATTCGGCACACTCACGCTATGCGCATCAATCTCAGCGCTGCTATACTCCGCCCCAAAAGTGAAACCCGCTGGCGGCGTGCCTACTGCACCTTGATGCCAAAGGTGGAGAATGCGCGTAGTGTTGTCAGGCTTTCGGAAGTCTGGATTGTAAATGTCAAAGCCTAAATCTACGATGCCGACAATCGTGCCTTGTCCGCGATAGCCTAACTGGTGCACGGAATCAGCATTGATGCCTAGCCACTTTCCCCCTGCTTGTTGGTTGCTGCGGCTTAGATTCATTGAAAGCGGTTCATCTTCAATAAGTGAAAGGGAGAAAGTGCATAAAGAGTCCAGTGCAGCAAGCAAAGGCAGTTGCCGAATTGGAACAGAGACGAGCATCAAACGGTGAAGTGGGGTAGAGGCTAAGCCGCCAAGGGCTTTAGTGTAACGCACAATCCAATCTTGCTCTGCTGCTGAGAAAGACAGTCGCTTGGGCAAAAGTGTAAGCGTAATCCATTCCGCTTCACCCATCTGACTGAGCCGATGCAAAGCAGATGGTGAAAGCGACAGCGTCTCTAACTTTGGCAAACGAGATTGAGCAAGGAGAGTGAGCGGGAAAAGTGTCAGCAAAAGCAGCCATAGCCGGATTCGGTGCATAGCAAGCTGGTTAGAACTGAATAATGCGCCGCGCTGTAACATAGCGCTGTTTGTAATAGCGCTCTTGCAAGTTACTAACTGTAATGCCAATCTTGGTGCTGGCGTGCACGAAGTTGCCGTCACCAATATAAATCCCCACATGGGAAATGCCCTTGCCATAGATGTTAAAGAAAACAAGGTCGCCAAATTGCAGATCGCGTAGCTCAACGGGAGTGCCAACTTGGGCTTGAGCAGCCGAAGAGCGAGGCAGTTCAACTTTGAGCGCATCACGGAACACCTTGCCAGTAAAGCCAGAGCAATCAAACCCAGTCTCATCTTGTCCGCCGTAACGGTAACTGGCACCGAGGTAGCGGTTGATTTCTGCATTCAAGCGTGCTTTGGCATCTGCACCTACAGACGCAAGCCGCAGACTTTCGCGAAAACGAGGCAGCTCACCGTTTGGACTGCTGGGAGCGTCTGAGTGCTGCTCTGACTCGAGCGCTTTGATTTCTTCGTGTGACACAGGTTTAGACTTGTAGCGCATTGCTGAAGTAGTGGACTGGCAAGCCTGCACGCTCAAGGCACACACTATCGCAAGCATTGAAAGCAGAAGCGCGTCAGACGGTTTAGACATATGCTAACCGATATTTTATGCCAATATAACGATGCAATGCACATTGTCGGCAGCCGTCCATAGTAGGCTCAAATGTCTTGCTGCCTTTGGAAAGAGAAGTGCCGCAGAACAATGCGGTCGCTATGTGGCACGGGTTTGCGCCAATTTTTTTTGTACATGCATGACGATTTCTTGATGCAGGTCTGAGACGGAGCGCAAGGCATCAAGCATGACAAAGCGCTCTGGCTCTTGCTGCACCAACGTGCGATACCCTTCTCGCACGCGGTAATAGAAGTCCAAACCAGCACTTTCCATTCGGTCCAAAGGCAAATCCTTTTTGTCGAAAGCCAGTGGCAAAGATTTCTCTGAAAATTTGCGCATCAAGGCATCTTCGGGCAAAATGTCTAAGTAGAAAGTAAGTGTGGGCACAAGTCCAAAAGCAGCGATACGGTTAATTGTCCGAATGACGTCAAGGTCAATGCCGCGTCCAAAGCCTTGATAAGCAACAGTGGAATCATAGAATCGGTCGAGAATGACAATCACATCTTTTTGTAGGGCAGGCAAAATCACGGCTTGGCAGAGTTCAGCGCGACTGGCAGCAAAGAGCAAAAGCTCAGTGGTGGGGTGAATCTCGTGCTGGCTTTTAAGTAGAAGTTGACGGATACTTTCTGCGGTGGGAACGCCGCCCGGCTCCCGCACGGCAAGGGTTTCCAAGCCCGCAGTGTGAAGGTAGGTTTTAAGCAACTTTACCTGCGTGGTTTTCCCGCTGCCATCTATGCCTTCAAACGAAATCAGCATGGCGGCTTTGCTGAAAAGTTAAAGCAGTTCTTTCGGCACAGCGGTGCTGATGATGCGCGGTTGCAGTATCTCTGCCAGCAGCTCAGAGACCGACGATGAGACCAGCAGTGCCGTGCGCTGACTAGGCTTCACAAACCCCTCTGAGACGGCGTGATCCAGAAATGCTAAGAGCGAGTCGTAGTAGCCATCAATGTTCAATATCCCGCAGGGCTTCTGGTGAAATCCAAGCTGTGCCCATGTTAGAATTTCAAAGAGTTCGTCCAGTGTGCCCAAACCACCAGAAAGTGCAATGAAGGCATCGGAGAGCTCGACCATTTTGGCTTTCCGAGCGTGCATAGAGTCCACCACAATCAGCTCCGTCAAGCCACGGTGAGCAGACTCTCGCCGCACCAGCATTTCAGGGATAACGCCCACGACCTCGCCGCCTTGCGCAAGGGCTGCATCAGCCAAAATGCCCATCAATCCGAGTTGTCCGCCACCATAGACAAGCCGCAAGCCATGCTGAGCAATCGCAGTGCCTAATGCACTGGCAGCGGCGCGATGTGCAGGGCTATTGCCCGTGCGAGACCCGCAATAGACACAGATGGATTTTGGTGGCTGTGCTGTTGCCATCAAGCTATGGTTGGCAGGTGATGATGCCTTTCAAAGATATGCAGCGTATCACGCGCAACCAAGTACACGAGGATTACTTACGACTGCGCCGTCGCTTGGGGGGAGTGGTGCGCACAGGTCGTGGCTCTGCATCAGCCTTTGGCTTACGACCACGTCGGCGAGAGGAAGGCGCATCAGGATTCGTATCGTCAGTAGGTAAGATAATGCCTGTAGAAGAGTATATCTCCACCAAGTTCCCATCAGGGTCAAGAATGAAAAAGGCGCGTCCATCTCGCCGCTTAGCAGGCGGAGTGAGAATATGCACGTCGTTTTCTTTTAGGAATGCTGCGGCAGCATCAACTTCTTCATCGGTCTCCAAACGCAAGCCGAAGTGATCGACACGAATGTCGCGGGCTTCATTAGAGCTAGGGGTTTCAGCGCGCACCAGAACCAGCATATCGCCGCCCGCTTCTAAGTAAGTCATGTTGATGCCTAGCCGATGATGTAGCTTGAAGCCAATGAGCTTAGTGTAAAACTCTTCCGAGCGGCGCAAATCATTGACGCGCAGCGTGATTTGGCTAATGCCTGTCAGTTTCAGCATAAATGGCTAAGGCAAGTTACTTACGGCGCACAGGAAGTTCGCGGTATTCAAACGTATAGGCTCTGTTTTCATACTCGTTGATGGCTGTAATCGTCGGTTTCGGCATTTTTTCATACTTAATGCTGATGGCAACTTGCTCTGGAAAAATGCGGTCTGCTTCCGCTTCATTGGCAGGGTTGCGAATTTTTGCCTTAAATGGCGCGAGCTTTTCTTCCAGCTCAAGTCGCTGCTGCTCATTGATTTCTTTGGCTCGGCGTGCCATCGCTACAGTTATTTCATAGATGTTGCTGCTCTGATGCATAATCTTAGAAAAGTCAATCACTCGAATAGGCATAGTTAGAGTGTCGTTTAGGTTGACGAGACACTAAGAAACTGCGAAATAATTGTTCTGATTTCTTCAATTGCACGTTCGAGCGAGTCATTGACGACCACTGCGTCGAACTGGTCAGCAAATGAGAGCTCATATGCTGCGCGCTCCAATCGTCGCTCAATCGCGTCTGGTGTCTCCGTGCGGCGCTTCATCAAGCGCTCTTTTAGAGCATCCATACTAGGCGGCTTGATGAAGATAAGTAGGGCTTGATTGCCATAGAGCTTTTTGACTGCCATAGCACCGTGAACATCTAAATCTAATAGTAAGTGCCGCCCGCGTGAGAGCACCGCATGAGCATTCTCCTTCAAGGTGCCGTAGTAATGTCCAAAGTGCTCAGAGTGCTCAATAAACTCACCAGCTTGCAACTTTTTCTCGAACTCTGGCTTAGAGAGAAAAAAATACTCTCGCCCGTTTTGCTCACCTTCGCGCATTGGACGCGTGGTGGCGGAAACTGAAAAAGAGATATTCGGAAAGGCTTCAAGTATCACCTTTGCAATCGTTGATTTACCTGTACCAGAAGGTGCAGCAAACACAATCAGCTTACCTGGGGGTGTCTCTGCCTGAGCTGACGCTGCGTGGAGCGATGCGTGCGAAAGTTCCGTCATATCCTATGCATTGGGCGAATTTAAGAAATTGTAAAATTATTCAATATTTTGGACTTGCTCACGAATTTTTTCCAATTCTTCTTTTAGGAAAACAACTGCCTGTGAGATGTCGGCATTTTGCGACTTAGCAGCGATAGTATTGGCTTCACGATTTTGTTCTTGCAAAAGAAAATTAAGCCGTCGCCCAGGTGCATCGGACTGACGGAGCGTCTCTAAGAAAAACTTGTTGTGACTACGGAAGCGAATACACTCCTCTGTAATGTCAAGCTTATCGGCTAAGAGCACAATCTCCAATTCTAACCGCTCACGGCTGACTTTGCTTTCATCGGTAAGCACCTCTCGCACTTTGGCGCGCAGTTTTTCCCGCGTCTCTTGAATGGTCTGCTGTGAAAGTTGCTCAATGTAAGAGAGCGTGCGTTCAATAGCAGCAATGCGTTGTTCAAAATCGCGTTGCAGTTCTGCGCCTTCCTTACGACGCATTTCCTTAACAGATTGAACTGCTTGCTCAATTGCTTTGCACATTACTTGCCACTCGTGCTCCGATTCTTCTGAAATGTCCTCAACCAGCTCAAACATATCCGCAAACCTTAGCAGGTGATCTAAGGTAATAGGGTCTTGCAGACCTGTGAGCTCCCTAAGGGTCTGAAGCAAAGATAAATATGTCTTCACGGCCTCAGGTCTAAGGCGCATCGGCAGCATTTCATCAGAGCGCTCGAGCTGCACAGTGACGGAAATTTTGCCACGCTGAAGCCCCTTTCGCACCAATTCCCGAGCTTCCAATTCTCGAGCTTGAAATGGACGTGGTAATTTGACCGAAATTTCTAAGAAACGGCTGTTGATTGAACGAATCTCAGCCGTGGCTCGCAGACCGTTTTCGGCATACTCTCCTCTGCCGTAACCGGTCATACTTTCAATCATTGGCAGGTTTGCGTGTTCGTTTTTGATTGAGTGAGTGAATGTGCCTACTCTGAACCGCAAAAATAGCAAAGCCAGAGGTTTATGCTAAATGCCGTGCAAGTGCAAACATGAGGTTGCACCTTTTCCTGCACGAGTGAAGCGCTGAGCTTTGTAGTACTGCACATTGCCTTGTTACGCTAGGAGAAAATAAGAGAATGCAAGTGCAGCCCTCACGATGTTTGGTAACAAAACTGCAAAGTGCTATCTTGTAGCTCAATTTTCTTGGGTGAAATTTTTGAGAAACCATGCCTCTAACAAAAGAGAAGAAAGCCGAACTGATTCAAAAATTTGGAGGTTCACCGAGCAACACTGGTTCAACAGAGGTGCAAGTTGCGCTGCTGACTGAACACATCAATCAACTGACCGAGCATCTGAAGGTGCACAGGAAGGATAATCATTCCCGCTACGGTCTGCTCAAGCTGGTAGGCAAGCGCAAGCGCCTTTTGAGCTATCTTCAGAGAGTGGATATTACGCGCTACCGCAAGTTGATTGCGGAACTCGATATTCGAAAGTAGCGCGCTAAGTTTGGCTTCGTGTGTGCAGCCCTGCTTAGCGCAGGGCTTTTTCATCTGTGCGCATAGAAATGTCGACGCAACTGGGTAGCAAAACGGTAACGCGTCAGGTTACGACGCGTTCGGTTGTTGAAATGAAGCAGCGTGGCGAAAAAATCGCTGTGCTGACCGCATATGATTTTACAATGGCGCGCCTGCTGGACCTTGCAGGCATTGATATTGTGCTCGTCGGTGATTCAGCAAGCAATGTCTTTGCAGGGTATGAGACTACCTTGCCGATTACGCTTGATGAGATGATTTACCACACCAAAGCTGTAGTGCGGGGCGTCTATGCGGCAACAAGGCGTGCAATGATTGTGGCGGATATGCCATTTATGTCATATCAGCTCTCGCCCGAAGAGGCGCTCAAAAACGCTGGGCGAATGATGAAAGAAACAGGTTGCCATGCCGTGAAGTTGGAAGGCGGCAAAGTGATTTTAGATGCAGTTCGACGCATTGTCGATGCAGGGATTCCTGTTATGGGTCATTTAGGGCTGACCCCGCAATCCATCTACAAGTTTGGCAGCTACAAGGTGCGCGCGCAAGAGCAAGAAGAAGCTGAGCAACTCCTACGCGATGCTGAGCTACTTGAAAAAGCAGGGGTCTTTAGCATTGTGCTCGAGAAAATCCCTCGTGCGCTGGCAGCAGAGGTTACAAGGCGCGTCTCGGTGCCAACGATTGGCATTGGCGCTGGGGCAGATTGCGACGGACAAGTGCTGGTCGTGAATGATATGCTTGGACTAAATACGCAATTTCATCCTCGCTTCGTGCGGCGGTATGCACAGCTGGAAGAAATTATTGCAAATGCTGTGCGGCAATACATTCACGACGTGCGGCACGGCACATTTCCAAGTCAAGAGGAAAGCTACTAATCAGGTCATCAGAGCGTTGCAGACCGCTCAACCCAACCAAACAAAAACGCTATGACACTCAAAGAACGCATCAATGAGGACCTAAAAGCAGCCATAAAATCAGGTGATAAAATACGTCTTGAGGCTATTCGCGCTATCAAAAAGGACATTATTGAAAAAGAAACCGCTGAAAAACGTGGTCACCGTGGCGACCTGACCCCCGAAGAAGAGCTGGAAGTGCTAACGACGATGGTGAAGCGTCGACGGGACTCAATTGAGCAGTTTAAGCAAGCAGGGCGGCAAGACCTTGTCGAGGAAGAAATGCAGCAGCTTGCCGTAATTGAAGCCTATCTTCCTGCGCAGCTGTCTGAAGCGGAAATTAAAGACGTGCTCAAGCGCATCATTGAGCAAGTTGGCGCATCATCTGCAAAAGATTTAGGCAAGGTGATGGGTGCTGCAATGAAGGAACTGAAAGGCAAAGCTGATGGAAGCGTGGTGCAAAAATTAGCCAAAGAGCTTTTGCCAGTGCAATAGACTCTAATGCGAATAGAAGGACACCGACTGTACATTCGTCCTGTTGAAATGCACGATGCGCAAGCTCTAACCGACGCCATCAATGCCTCTTTGGAGACGCTGCGCCCTTGGATGCCTTGGGCTCAGACCAAAGTCACGCTGGAGGCGGAACTGAAGTTCATTGAAAATGCAATTGCTGAGATGTTTACCAACAAGTCGCTCACCTTTTGCATCTGCTTGCGGCAGGGCGACGAGATTTTGGGTACAGTTGGCACGCATACGATTGACTGGCTAAACTTCAAGACCGCGATTGGATACTGGATTGTGTCGGCGCATCAAGGCAAGGGCTATGCATCGGAGGCAACCTTGCTGCTGCTCGAGTATCTTTTCACAGATATGAATCTCTACAGGGTGTCGGCATCAGCGGCACCAAATAATCTGGCAAGTGCACGCGTATTGGAAAAATTAGGGTTTCAGTTTGAGGGAGTGCAGCGCGGAGCATTTCTTGTAGGCACGCGCTGGCAAGACTTGAGAGAATACGCCATCCTGCAGCCTGAGTATAAGCAACACCGCAGCGAACTATACCGCAAGTTCTTGGCTGGTCAAGCGCCCAGAGTGCGTTACTGAGTGGAGGCTTCTTTGTCGTCTTGCCAAAAACGCTCGTGTGGCAAGTCCACCGTGCGGTTACCGCCAATGCTGGCTATTCATCGTTCTCCTCTTTTTCGGTAGTTGCCTCGTCAATCGGGACAGGGTAATTGCCGCTAAAGCAAGCTGTGCAGTAACTGCCTTGTTCATTGTCGTATTTTGGCACGCTCTGGAGCATACCTTTAAGCGAAAGGTATACGAGCGAGTCGACGCCCAATTCCTGACGAATTTTCTCAACATCGCCGTTAAGTTGGTAGGCAATTAGTTTGTCGCGAGTAGGGAAGTCCATTCCGTAAAAACAAGGATGCGTGATAGGCGGCGAGCTGATGCGCAAGTGAATCTCCTTTGGGTGAGCTTCACGGAGCAATTGAACCAGCAATTTAGACGTTGTGCCACGCACGATGGAGTCATCGACCACCACGACACGGCGGTTTTTCAGAATGCCGCGCACGATATTGAATTTGGTGCGAACTTTGAACTGGCGGTCTGCATCACCCGGCTGAATAAATGTGCGTCCAACGTAGTGGTTGCGAATAAGCCCGATTTCAAGCCGAGCAGGGGAGCCGTGCTTGTTGCTTTCAGTAACAAAGCCCAGTGCAGCCGTGTTAGAGGAATCTGGTACGCTGATAACGGTAACATATTTCTCATCGGCCTCAGGCTGTAGCCCACCTTCGTGAGACAGATTCTTGCCGAGCTTACGGCGCACTTTATCGACAGATTCGCCAAACACCACGCTATCGGGGCGAGCAAAATACACGAACTCAAAAATGCAGCGGGCCTTGCGTGCGGAGGTAGGCAAATGCATAATCTTGAACTCGCCTGTCTCGAGGGTCTGCTGGTCAATCATTAAAATTTCTCCGGGCAAAATCTCGCGTTCATATTTGGCGCCGATTAAATCAAAAGCGCAAGTCTCACTAGCTAAGAGGTAAGCAGGCTTGTCCTTTTTATCCTGCGGCTTTTTAATGCCTAGTGAAAGCGGGCGAAAGCCAAGCGGGTCGCGAGCGGCAATTAAAGCATCGTCAGTAAGAATGACCAGTGAGTAAGCACCTTGCACTTGCATGAGTGCGTCATAAATCCGCTCCAGCGTAGTGTCAGCCTTGCTGCGTGCAATAAGGTGCAAGATGACTTCTGTGTCCGATGTGGCTTGGAAGATAACCCCATCTTCCGAGAGCTTTTTTCGCAGCGGTCGATGATTGGTCAGGTTGCCATTATGTGCCAGTGCCAAGTGTCCGCCTTTGTAGTTGACGGCGAAAGGTTGAATGTTTTGCGCCGTCTTGGCTGAACCTGTTGTGGAGTAGCGGTTATGCCCAATCGCAGCGCGTCCTTTCAGCGTGTCGAAAATGTGTGCGTCACGAAAAACTTCCGAAACGAGCCCAAAGCCCTTGTGCATTCGGAATACAGGTCGCTTTCGCTCCGAGTCGAAGTCTGCAACCACAATGCCTGCACCTTCTTGACCACGATGTTGAAGTGCATACAAGCCGTAAAAGGTATCAATAGCTGCTGCTGGGGAGTTGTAAATGCCGAAGATGCCACACATAGAAATGTCTTATATGATGATTACGCGCGTCGATACCGACCATGTCGGTAAGTATTGCGCACACTCAGGAAAAAGATAACCGACAAAACCAATGCTGCAAGATAGGAGTTTGATGCCAGTGCTGGAAGGTCGCTGCGAAATTTCAGGAGACTGTATAGCCCTAAGAGTGCCATTAGAAGAAAAGAAAGGGAGAGCAAATAAGCTGCGCGTTTAGCACTTTCATCTTGGTAGATGCGGGCACGCCGAAAAATAAGGTATGCGGCATAGCCAAAAAGTAGCAGTGAGAGCGTAAAATGTGCGCCAAGTGCCACCAGCGAAAAAACGCTAATCTGTGGAATAAGCAGCTCAGTGCCTATCGGAAAAGGTGGGGCAAGTGATACAATCGGCTTATCAATGAAAATAGGGTCAATGTCGACAACCCCGAGCTTGTAAAGCAGCCACTTCCAGAACCATTCGTTGTATAGACCAGAGATAATCAAAAACACTAACGCTAAGCCGACCGCAAAGAAAAGATCATAGCTTTTGCGTGAGCGTGTAAAGCCTAAAGCAAACATAAAGCTACAATAAACAAACCATACTAGCGAGATTTGCCAACCCAACCAATAGAGCTGACCATAGCTG
The DNA here is from genome assembly GCA_025056565.1 of Chloroherpetonaceae bacterium. Classification (NCBI taxonomy): domain Bacteria; kingdom Pseudomonadati; phylum Chlorobiota; class Chlorobiia; order Chlorobiales; family Chloroherpetonaceae; species Chloroherpetonaceae bacterium. The sequence goes on from JANWWA010000002.1 coordinate 150,066, forward strand.
CCCGGCGATAAGATACCTGCCAGTGAAAGAGAAGCGACAATAAAAAACACACCCTTCGACGCCAAGGCAAACAAAGCAAATGCAGCAAAGTGCAAGGCTTGTGCCTGCAAGTGGTCGACAGTCTGAATACGCTTGCGGCGCTGCAAAAGCAAATACGCAAAGAGTGTGCTCAAAACAATAAGCAGAAGCGATTGAATGAATTCAGACTGATGCGCCGGTGAAAGGAGTTGATCCAACCAGTATGATACCTTCGACTGCTTTGTCAAGCGTAGCGAGTCTTCAGTGGCTTTCAAGATGGTCAATCGGTTCAGAGAATCAGTTAGGAGGTAAAATCTATCGGGCATTCTGGCGTAAGTTCGTCAGAGATGTTACGCGATATTGTCTTGCATACCAGTCCTATTCTAAGTGAGGGCGTGTGGAGCTAAGGAGATTCGAACTCCTGACCTCTTCAATGCCATTGAAGCGCTCTACCAACTGAGCTATAGCCCCAAGCAGAGAAAGCAAAGGTAACATAAAAAGTGCGTTTTCGCAAGCCGAGTGTCTTGAGAGCCATCATAGAGCGCGCTCTTGCTATGCTCAGTCGGCTGCTGCAGCGAGAAAATCAGACAGTGCAGCGTTAAAGGTATCTGGGTCTTCATCGTGTGGACAGTGCCGTGTGCGGTCTATGATGACCGACTGGGCTTGCGGTAAGAGTTCTAAGAACTTGGGCAAAATTTTCTCTGGAGGAAAAGCACGGTCATACTTGCCCCACACAATCAGCGTACGACCAGTGAAATGACAGGGGCGAGGCAGTTGGGTGAGCACGAATCGTTCTGGGTAGCGTGAGGGCGCAAGATACGCATACATTGCACCGTTTGAACGAAGAGGCTGAGCAAATTGCTCAACCAATTCATCTGTAACTTTTGAGACATCATAGTAAGTAGGCACTAAACTCTGTCGAGCACCGAAAGAATTGGCAAACAGTCCAAACATTGCTTCTCCAATTAACGGGCTACCAACAGCACGATAGAGCAACTTCTCTATGGGACTCACCTCATCAGGAAAAATGCCTGATGCATTGACCAGCACAAGAGCACTCAGCTGCTTAGGGAAATGATGCGCAAACCATAAGCAAGCTGCACCGCCCATAGAATGGCCGACCAGAACCACGGCTGGAAGGCGCAGCGTCTCGAGAAAAAAGTGAATTTGCTCTGCCCAAAGCGGCAAGCCATACATCGCAGGGGGCTTATCAGATTGCCCGAAGCCAAGTAGATCCATTGCAAAGACCTGTCGAGCCAGAGCAAAGTAAGGCAAGTTATGTTTCCAGTGCTCAATCATCGCACCGTAGCCGTGAATGAAGAGCAGCGGCGGCTGAGAGGCAGCCTTACCAAGCGTGACATACCGAATGCGCGCCCGGCAGCCTTCGGCATATTGCCATTCTAAAAAGTCAGTTTGCATAGATGGTTGCAACAGGTTAAAATGAAAGGCGTGGATGTAAGCTACACCTGTGTAGCAATCCTCACTGCTTAGAAAACGCTGACAAGAATAAATCGTTTGACGAACTGCAGTTTGGTTGGTTATCTTGCCAAGTCAAACATAGCCTTGTGGGCAACTCTGGAACAACGAAGCCAGAGCAAAAAACCAGTTTCATAAACGCCAAACGGATTGCGATAATGCAGCAGACTTTGCGGCTTTTAGTGCTCTTCGGTCTATTCATTGCGCAAGCCGTGCCAGTCTTTGCACAACCAATTGGTGCTGGGCAAGCATCGCTGCGCTTTTTCGGAAACGGCATAAATGACATTGACCGTGTAAAGATTCCGCTTGTAAATCCAGTGCCAAATGGGGCATCATTGCCAGTCAATGTGGGGAATAACTTCACAATTGAGTTCTGGATGCGAGCATTTGCATCGGAAAATACAGGTATTGTGTACGATCAAAACAATGGGGACGGCTGGATTACGGGCAATACTATCTTTGACCGAGACATCTTCGGTAGCCCGGACAATGGTGACTTTGGTATTTCTATCGGTCGCCCTTCACCCTCTTCTCCAATTCGTGTAGTTGCGTTTGGTTGTGCTGCGGGCAGCACAGGTCGCACAATTATTGGCACAACAAATGTTGCAGATGGGAATTGGCATCACGTTGCAGTAACCAAGAGTGGTAGCACAATCCGCATTTTTGTTGATGGCAATCCTGAAGCGGCAGCTACAAATGCGCCAGCAGGCAGCGTGGCATATAACCCCGCCCGCTCACTCACTACGCGCACGCCCAATCCGCCAGCATTTCCGACAAACACTTGGGACAATGAGCCGTATATCGTTTTAGGGGCGGAAAAGCACGACTATGACCAGTATGCCAACAACTCGCCAGCACAGTATCTGTCTTATAGCGGTTTTCTTGACGAACTGCGTATTTCAAACACAGTGCGCTATACCAGCGCCTTTACGCCCCCAACCGCACCCTTCGCACCCGATGCCAATACAGTTGGACTGTATCACTTTGATGAGGGCATAGGCACGACGCTAACAAATAGCATTTCCACACTTAGCAATGGCGCAATAAGTGTTGGGGGATTGCCAGCCGGTCCAGTCTGGAGCAGCGAATCGCCTTTTGGGGCGAATGGAGCGGCAGCAACGGTGGTGCGCAGTGTGAGTAACACCACCACAACAGCAGACTTTAATGATGTCGGCCAAGTGACAGGCGTTCGAATTGATTTTACAGGCGCAAGTGGCTCTGGCACAGTGCGCGTCCAACGTTTCACAAATGCACCGCTAAACCCATCAGGCATCTTAGGTAATGTCAGTCAATATCGATGGATTATTACCAGTCTTGGAACATTTAGCTTTACTTCGGCAACGCTGCGGTTTCGCATCAGTGAAATTCCAAACAGTGGTATTGCAAATGCAGCAACCGTGTTGGTCTATCGCCGTCCAACCCCTGACCACGGCAATTTTGTGTCGCTCTCAATGCTTTTGCCGCAAGGCGGTGACTTGCGGGCGACCACTACGGCGTTTAGCGAGTTTTCCTTAGGTTCTAGTGATAATCCATTGCCTGTAGAGCTGTCTGATTTTCAAGCGCAAGCTGTGCATAGTGGCGTTGAGCTGTTCTGGCGCACGCAATCGGAGCATAATAATGCGGGCTTTGAAATCTGGCGTGCACAAGACGGACAAGCTGCGCAGATGATTGCATCTTACCGCTACGATACGCGCTTGGTCGGAAAAGGCACGACGACGACAGCAACCACTTACACCTTTCTGGATCCCAGCGTTGAGAGCGGCAAGATCTACACATACCGCCTCCGCTCTACTGATTTTGACGGCACGGTGCACGACTACGCACAAACTGTAACTGTAGAAGTCAGAGATAAGCCACTGGCACAAACCATCGGCTATGCACTGATGCAAAACTACCCCAATCCCTTCAATCCGACCACCCTCATTCGCTTTACGATGAAAGAAGCTGGGCTGGCAACGCTGACAATTAACGATGTGCTAGGAAGAGAAGTGTGGTCTGTGCGTCTCTTTGCCTCTGCAGGAGAAAACCTTTATCGTTTCAATGGTGCCAACTTGGGTAGCGGCGTCTATTTCTATACGCTGCGTGCCAACGGCTTTGTGCAAACTCGAAAAATGATGTTAGCGAAGTAAAAGGTAGCTCTCAATGTAGAGGCAGGTTGCTTGTTGAATCTAGCAATATGTGCTAAATTGCAAGTTAACCCCAAAGTAGTTAGCCGAAGTGGCGGAATGGTAGACGCACAGGACTTAAAATCCTGTGTTCAGCAATGAACGTGCGGGTTCGAGTCCCGCCTTCGGCACTGAGCGCTAGCGTCAATGGGGCGGCGCAACGATGCAGGCTTGATTTTTCATAGGCATTCCGATAAATTTCAGACTTGACACTTAACACGATTGACGAGTGAAAACGCTGACGACTGTATCGCTCAAGCCGAGGCTTGCGACCGAGGCATTGCGCAGCAATCACACCCCGAAGGACCCCAATGATCGACTTGTCCAAGAATCGCTTAAAGCATCGGGTCCAATCCCGACACACATTGCGATTATTATGGACGGGAATGGGCGCTGGGCAAAAAATCGGGGTCAGATGCGCATCTCGGGTCATAACGCAGGCATTGAGTCTGTGCGTGATACTGTAGAAGCTTGCGCAGAACTGGGTGTCCAGTTCCTAACGCTCTATGCCTTCTCAAAAGAAAATTGGAAGCGCCCGCAGCAGGAAGTAACGGCGCTGATGCAACTCCTCATTCAAGCCCTGCGCAAAGAAACCAAAACTTTGCATGACAACGACATTCGGCTCAATGCGATTGGCAACATTATGGACCTACCGCCCAAGGTGCGCGAGGAACTTGCTGAGGCAATTGAGCTGACAAAGCACAACAAGCGAATGACCCTCTCTCTGGCGCTCAGCTACAGCGGTCGATGGGAGATTACCGAAGCGACCAAGCGCATTGCACAAGCAGTTCAGCGTGGCGAATTGCGACCAGAAGACATTGACGACCAAGTCTTTGAAAAAAATCTTTCCACATATGGCATTCCTCACCCTGATTTGCTGATTCGCACCAGTGGCGAGTTCCGCATTAGCAATTTCTTGCTGTGGCAATTGGCTTACACGGAAATTCACATTACGGACTGCTACTGGCCTGACTTTCGTCGCCATAAGCTCTATGAAGCAATCCGTGATTTCCAGCGTCGTGAGCGCCGATTTGGCATGACCAGCGAACAAATGGCGGCACTGGCTGCCACAAATTCTTCACTTTCCCTAAATGCGAACGATGCGCACTAATCCTCAGCAAGTAGTACTCGGCTGGCTAAGTTGGATACTGGCTACTGCGATATTTTTTCCTGTGGCAGCAGCGGCGCAGCGCACCGATACCTTGCGCTTCACAGAGCCTAAGTTTGAAGGCATTGAGCCACGTCCATACAAAGTCTTAGGCGTGCGCGTGCAGGGGCTAAGCACGATTGAGGAACGTGATGTTTTAGCTCGTTTCCCCATAGAAGTAGGCAAAACGGTTACGCTTCCTGGCCCAGAGCTAAGCGATGCGATTAAACGACTCTGGCGACAAAAGCTATTTAGCGACATCAAGCTCGAAATTGAGCGGAGCATGCCCGAAGGCGTCTTTTTGGTTATCACTGTGCGCGAGTATCCTATTCTGGCTGAAATTGTCTTTTCGGGCAACCGAGCCTACAGCAGCGAGGATTTGCTAAAAAAAGTGCAGCTTGTGCGCGGCACAACGCTAACCGAGCAAGCCGTAGCCAGCGCATATCAACGCCTTAAACGCTTCTACGAAGAAGAGGGATACTTGCTGACCGACATCCGATATGAACTTAAAGAGACCACAGGCGGACGTGCGGCACTTTACTTCTACATTCGTGAAAGCGAGTATGTAACGATTGAAAAAATTACTTGGAAGGGCAATAAAGCCTTTGACAACTGGTCGCTGAACTGGTATCTCGAGGAAACCAAAGAAAACAACTGGTGGCGCAATATCTTCGGTCGCCCGCGCTTTGACCGAAAAAAGTTTGAGGAAGACAAGCAAAAGGTTCTCAATGTCTATCGCTCCAACGGCTATCGTGATGCACGCATCCTCTCTGACTCAATTTACTACTCGGAAGACCGCACAAAACTCTTTCTTGACATCACAATCTCAGAAGGCCCAAAGTATATTGTGCGCAATGTGAAGTTCGAGGGCAATACAGTCTACCCATCTGACCTCTTAGAGACGGTGTTCGGTATCAAGAAAGGCGATGTGTATAACCAGAAGAAAATTGAGGAACGGCTACGTTTCTCGCAAGAGGGCGGTGACATTAGCTCCCTTTACCTTGACCGCGGCTACCTTGCAATGCGCCCTGAGTTAGAAGAAACCGTTGTGGAAGGCGATTCCGTCGACCTAAGAATCTACATCACAGAGGGCAATCAATTCCGCATTCGGCGCGTGGACATCAAGGGAAACACCAAGACCAAAGACCATGTGATTCGCCGCGAGCTTTACACCATACCGGGCGATCTCTTTAGCCGTGAAAACATTATTCGCAGCGTGCGTCAGCTGGCACAACTTAACTACTTTGACGCTGAAAAAATTAATCCCGATGTCCAGCCGCACCCACAAACCGATGAAGTCGATATTGTCTATGAGTTAATCGAGAAACAGACAGATACTTTCAATGCGTCGGCTGGCTTTAGTGCGCTGTTAGGCTTTACCGGCGCAATTGGCTTTACCTTCAACAACTTTTCGCTGCAAGATATCACACGAGGCGATGCCTACAAGCCGATTCCACACGGCGACGGTCAGCGACTTGACTTACAGTGGCAATTTGGGCGCTTCAATTTCAATGTGCTATCGCTCTCCTTTTCAGAACCGTGGGCATTTGGCACGCCCACCACATTAGGCTTTAGCATCTTCGACCAGCGGCAAAATTTCGGCTTCGAATTCCAACAAACCGGTGCTTCGCTGACAATTGGACGCCGCCTGACTTGGCCCGACGATTACTTTCGCATTGACTACACATTGCGCTACCAACTGAACCGTGGCGGATTTGTGCAAATTGCTAATCAGCCTGAAGTAGCTGACGAATTTTCCATTATTCAAGTTATCAGCCGCAATAGCTTAGACAATCCAATTTTTGCTCGGCGTGGCTCAGATGTGTCGCTCACGGCGCAAATTTCAGGCGGACCATTCCTACCTGGCTCTGTGGATTTCTATAAGCTCGTGTTCAAAAATCAGTGGTTTACGCCTATCGTAGGGAATCTGGTCTTGATGTTCAACAGTGAGTTTGGCTACTTAGGGCGATTTACAGAGCAAGATTTTGTCTTTCCGCAAAACTTCTTCTTTATGGGAGGAAGTGGTATTTCGTTCATTCCAACTGTGCCATTACGCGGATATCTTGACCAGACCATCGGCAACTTTGAACCTGGGCTGAACATTCCAACGGGAAATGTGTACACCAAATTTACGGCTGAAATTCGCTACCCAATTTCTCTCAATCCCCAAGCAACGGTGTTTGCGCTGCTCTTTGCCGAAGGCGGCAATGTCTGGCGGCGCTTTGGCGATGTAAACTTAGCTGACCTTAAGCGCTCAGTTGGAGTTGGCGTGCGACTCTTTCTGCCAATCATCGGACTGGTAGGCTTGGATTATGGCTATGGCTTTGACCCCGTCATCGCACGTCCTGGATTTGCAAATCAGGGCTGGAACTTCATCTTCACCTTCGGTCAATTTGCACGATAGCGCTCAGGCGCTCAAAGGAAAGCATCTCACTTGCAAAGATTCTCCCAGCTAAGCACACTGAACGCAGCGCCTTCACTGTTACTGAACCGATACAGGCTCTTCCAAAAAGGCGCGCATCACGGCTGAGACGCCACTGCCGATTTCAAAAGGATAGTTCAGTTTCTTTAAGGTCATTTCCAACGCGCCGATAACGGTCAGCATATCGAGCTCATCGTAGAAGCCCAGGTGTGAGATGCGAAAGATTTTGCCAGCGTATTCATCTTGTCCAGCAGCGACCGTAATGCCATGATCGAACTTTAGAACTTTATTGAAGGTCTTCCAGTCTATGCCGTCAGGTAACCAGACGGGCGTAACCGCAAAAGATGGAGATTGGCTAAATAGGCGCATACCCAGTGCATCGCACCCAGCACGACACGCATAAGCCAATCGCTGATGACGTTTCCAGATGTTCTCAATTCCTTCTTGCTTGATAAGCTGCAGCGACTCATCAAGCCCAATGACAAGTGAGACCGCAGGAGTGAAGGGAGTATCGTTGTCTTTGTAGGATTTAAGCGCTTTTTTGAGTGAGAGGTAGTAGCTTGGAAGCTTAGCTTTCTCAATCGCTTGTAACGCACGTTCAGAAAGCGCCACCAAAGCAAGCCCGGGCGGCATCATCAAGCCTTTTTGTGAGCCTGTTACACATGCATCAAGTCCCCATTCATCAAAGCGGAGTTCGTGTGCACCTACAGCCGTCACGCCATCGACGCAGATAAGGGCCTCAGAGTGGTCGCGAATTGCTTTTGCGATGGCTTTTACATCAGTTGCTGTGCCTGTAGAAGTCTCACTGTGCGTAAAATAAACGCCTTTCGTATCGGGGTGTTCTTTCAGTGCTTTGATAATCTCATCGGGCTGGATGCTTGTGCCCCATTGCACCTTGAGTTCTACGCAATTGCCCGTGTATTTGCGAGCCATATCGGCCCAGCGCTCTCCAAACTTTCCACCGTTAACTGCAATGATTTTATCGCCGGGCGAGAACATTGAAACCATTGTGGCTTCCATACCACCAGTACCCGAACAGGTCAGCACCACTACGGGTTGCTTGGTTTGAAAGAGATATTTCAGGTTCTCGTGCACACGCGTCAGAATCTCCATAAACTCTGGGTTACGGTGATGCACAATCGGAGCCGCCATCCGCAGCATTACCTGCTCTGGTACGGGGGTTGGCCCGGGCGTGAAAAGTCGTTTTTTCATATCGCAAGAGTTAGTCGTTTCAAAGTGCGCAAATTTACAACCTGCGCGCTATTTCCCAGTGTGTCCAGCTTCATCTTCACGAGGCACACCAAGCAAGGTGAGGATTTCAGCAGAATGTTCAAGTTCCTCTATCCACACTTTGGGGAGAGCGGTCTCACCGTGCAAAAGTCCCATGGCGCCACCGACAATTGCACCTGTCAGGCTGGTGAGACCGCCCATGTTGACCGTTGAAAGCACAGTAGTTTCAAAATCATCGTGCGCGCGCAGCAGCATGGCAATCGCAAATGCAATCGCTTGTGGCTCAGACATGGCTTCCTCGAATTCCAACACCATATCGTTTGGGAAAAACTCCAGCACCGACAGAATTTTCTCTTGCATGTCAGGAGCAAAAAGTTGCGGCACGATGACTTGTGCATCAAGGGGCGTTTGGACACGACTCATCATCTGAAAGAAGCGCACAAGCAAGGCGGCTGAGTCGGGTTGCACAGCAAAGAAGGCGGGCACGAAGTATGCAATGCTGGCTTCCAGCGATGGCGGGAGTTGCCGCAGAATCAGTCGTACATCTTTGGAGTTTTGTCCAGCACGCAGCCCTGTGGGTGAAGCGGTGGAGTAGTATTCGTCTGTATAGCCCTTAATGCCTTTGAAATACATTCTTACGATGTGATGTGGTTTTCTATGCACAGGTAGCCCTAATGCATCGCCAATGAGAGCACCGAGCACAAAGGCACGCCGCTTGCTCTGATGCGCCTGCTCTTTGCTTTCAGAGATAGGCATCGCTGATGTGGCGGACGAGGAATCAGTTGACAAACTCATAGCCCAAGTTGATGCTCTTTTCAATTGCTGGGATACCCTCTTTCATCCAGCGAGGCATTGGAGCGCCTTTAAGGTAGTGGTCAAAAAATTGCTGCATTCGGATCGAGAGGTCTTTCATATTCTTGCGCTGTGTAAGGTTATGCGCTTCACCGTTGTAGGTGAGCATCCAAACTGGCTTGCCAAGTCGCTTGAGTGCCATGAAAAGCTCAATGCCTTGATACCATGGCACAGCGCCATCTGCATCATTGTGCATAATCAGCAGAGGCGTCTGGATTTTATCGGCTTTGAAAAGTGGGGAGTTTTCCAAATAAAGGTTAGGCTTTTCCCAAAGCGAAGCTCCGATGCGACTTTGTGTGCGCTCATACTGAAACATGCGGCTAAGGCCCGACTCCCAGCGGATACCACCATATGCGCTGGTCATATTTGCAACGGGCGCACCAGCCATTGCGGCCGCAAACATCTTCCCAGTTCGTGTGATAAGGTATGCGGTTTGGTAACCACCCCAGCTCTGACCCTGCAAGCCTAAGCGTTTTTCATCAATATAGCCGCGCTTTAGGAGCGCCTGCACGCCTGAGACTACATCGTCGTAGGCACTTTGTCCCGGATAGCCAATTTTGTAAGTGATGTCAGGAATAAATAGCAGATAGCCATTGCTGGGATACATCGTGCGATTGACTGTTGAGCGGCTGGGGGCAGGAGGGGTATAGAGATGCAAACCATCGCTGCTCCGCTCGTAGTAATAAGTAATCATCGGATATTTTTTCTTTGGGTCAAAGTCCTCTGGCTTGTAGAGCAAGCCCTCCAGCATTTCGCCAGAAAATGAGCGCCACCGAACCAATTCTACTGTCGCCCAGTTATAGTCTTTTTGCTGAGGGTTGGCGTCAGAGATTTGCACAATGTTCTGGAACGACAGGTCAGTAGCGTGTAGATTTGGAAATTCGGACACAGTCATTTTGCGGAAGAGCACTGTGCGAGCCTGTTTAGCTTTCACAAGGTCTTGCACGGCAAAATCACCCATAATGAGCTTCTGCGGAGTGTTGCCTTTGGCAGGTGTGAAAGCATAGTAGCCAGAGGCTTTGGTGTCTTCACGGAAAACCTGCAAAATGAGCGTGTCGCTGGATTTGATGTAGCGTTCTTCATCGTTGAGCTTGACGTAGCGATAACGCATTTTCTCAGCACGCCCATTCGTGAGGCGCTTGGGTGCAGCCTTGCCAGAGAGGTCAAACTGCCATAGGTCGTAGCGGTCGTAAATGAGAGCGAAGCGGTCGCTATCGAGCCAGCCTGCAAAACCATATGGAGCAGGTGGTGAGGGCGTGTCGTTCAGTTCATCTGCAAAAGAGACTTTGAGCGTAGCTGTAAGGTTAAGTGTCTCGCCCGTTTCAAGGTTGTGTGAAAGCCACGCATTTTGCAGCGCAGAATACCAGAGTAAGTATTTGGCTTCAGGCGAAAGATAGATGCCGAAGGCACGTTCGTTTTCCCGCACCAGTTTGCGCGAGCCATCTTTTAGGTTGATCACATACACATCGTTACGAATCGGTGAGCCTTCCCACACTTTGAGGTATCGGTATTTGCTGTCGTCCAACCCAATTGCGCGGTCAGCATTTGCGTCAGCGCTAAGCAAGACCGTAGGCAAAACCTTTGAACCAAGCTGCACAGCGCAGTTTTCGTCCAAGTAATAGACAGCCAGATACGAGCGTTCCTTTTCACGCTGCAAATTACGGATTTGCTCAGGCTGCAAGTCGCTATCGCGCCAATTCCAGATGTCGACGCTAACCACTTCCTCTGGCAGCTTGTTCGTATCTGGCAAAAAAGGTTTCGATGATGTGCCGTAGTAGAGTTTCTTACCGTCTTTTGAAAAGCGAGGGGTGTAGAATTCGCTGACAAGATCGCCTTTGGGCACGGCAGTGTGCAATGTATCAATAAGTTTGGTGGCAGCTGCGTATCCCTCTTTCCAGTAGTAGAGTGCAAACGCTCTGAGCAGTGATTTGCTGGTATCTAAGTCTGCTAAGAAAGCGACTTGGCTTCCTGATTCATCAAACGCAAGGCGCTTGTATCGACCTTTGGCGCGAAAAAGCACTTCCAAGTTGCCTGTCTCGAGATTAACCGCATAAACCCCTGCTTGAAAGAGCGAATCATCACCTGTGGAAGCAAAAATGAAACGCTTGCCATTTTTGGCAAACTCGTATTCCGTTACAAAAGGAAAACGCTCAACTTTGCCTGTGCGCAGGTTACGTAGCACCAGTGTGGTGCCTAAGGAGTCACTCTCTTGTTTGGTGCGTCGGGCTTTGGTAGCTGTATCGCGTCGGTCTGTTTGGACTTTTTCGTGCAGATAAGCAAGCCAGCCGCCTGCTTCTTTGGGCATTTTGAAGGATTTGATGCGTGGCACTTTTTCAAGCGCACCCGTCTCAAGGTTAAAGATGCCTAATGAGTCTTTAGGTAAGTCTTCGTTCTTCACCTTTCGGCGTCGCTGCGCTTTGGTGGTATCGAGCTGTGGTTTAATCTTGAAGACTAAGAATTTTGAGTCGGCTGAAAACTCTGCATTCTCGCCACGCTCAATTTGGCGAAGCTCTACATTTGGCAGTTTGCGCACAAGAAGTGTAGCATCCCCTTCCTGCGGTTTTAGCACATACATTGCATACTGACCGTCATCTGAAATTGCATATTCCGAAATCGTGCGCCAGCTATCATAAACATCGTGCGTGAGCGGCTTTTTAGTTTGGGCAAAAAGCGAAAAGTGGTAAAAGAGGGAGACAAGTGTGAAAACAAACAGTTGTCTCATTGGCAAAGCGGAAGTTTTTGACTTGTAAAAATGCTTGTTACAACTTTGAAGATATAGCATTGCATGGCGTTTTTGAAAATCCTTTTGATGCAATAGCGAGTGCGTGCCGTTGAGCTATCTTTACACTGCATAGACACTCGGATTTGAACAATCACATCGCAAACTAACGCAGAGCAGTGAGACCCTTCGCATCAAAATTGCTGATTGTGGGTGGAAAAGGTGGCGTTGGTAAGACTACAGTGGCGTGTGCCCTAGCGCTTGCCTTTTCCAAACAAGTCAAGACGCTGGTGATTTCAACCGATCCAGCTCATTCACTATCCGATAGCTTGGCAGAGCACATTGGCGACCACATTACGCCTGTAGCCCATACCAGCACTTGCTTTGCCTACGAACTGAGTGCCGAGCGCGCCTTCAAAGCCTTCCTTGCTGCACACGATAAGGAGCTGCGACTCATTATGGACACAGGCACTTACCTCGATGAAGAAGACATTGATATGCTAATGAACCTAACAATGCCCGGTATGGATGAAGTGATGGGACTGAAAGCTATCACAGACTTAATTGAGCAAGCCGAGTATGACAAGTATATCGTGGACACTGCACCGACCGGGCATGCACTTCGGCTTATTTCAATGCCAGAGCTGCTAGATAATTGGGTGAAGGTGTTTGCCAAGCTACGCTGGAAGTATCGTGAAGTGGTCACAAGCTTTAAGGGCAGTTATACGCCAGATGCGGGCGATGATTTGCTCCTGTCACTGAAAAAAGCAGTCAAGCGTATTGAAGCGACGCTCAAAAGTGCAGAGCTATGTGAGTTTATTCCAGTGACTATTCCAGCTGAGATGGCTATTGCGGAAACGGAGCGACTGGTGCAAAGCTTACGTCAGTATGGCATTCACATTCGCCGCTTGTTTTTGAATAATGTGGTGATGGAAAAAAGCCCAGATATGTTCCTTGCTGCCAAGTATGAGGAGCATCTTCGTCTGAGGCAGCGTGTGATGGAAATTTTTTCTGACCTTGAAATCGTGTCTATTCCACTGCAACCCACAGAGGTGCGCGGTAAGGAAAAACTGGAAGCGTTTGCGCGCTTTATTTTTCCATCAGCTTGAGTGCCTTGACTTTGCTGGCGCTGCGCTGGAGATAGATACGTGTGTCTTTGTAGCTCTCATCGCCAATTGCGCTGAAGTGTTTGTAGGCTGTAAGGAAATCCTTCTTGTCGAAGGCAGCTTTGCCCGCTTGATACAACCGCTCTTTTTCTTCGGTGGAAAGTGGCGGTGGTGTGTCTTTGTCGTCTTTATCTTTCTGGGCAATTCGTCGCCGCGCTCTGGCAGCTGCTTCTTCTGCGGCGCGACGAGCTTCTTCAGCACGACGAGCTTCCTCAGCCAGTCCATTCTGCGCACTAACGAAACCTTCTTGTGCCTCTTGCGACTCAGGCATAGCTGTCAGCACAGCTTTGAATGCCGCTGCAGCTTTGGCATAATCTTTTGCAGCCAGTGCTTGTTTGCCAGCAGATAAACTTTGCTCAATGCGCTGCTGAATCTCAAGCCGATTCTGTGTAAGAAACTGATTGGCCTCAACATGATTAGGCACAAGCCGCTGCAGCGAGCGATAGTAGCCTACCAGTGCGAAAAAGTTCCCACTCGCCTTTGCTTCCTTAATGCTTTGCGTAAGTGATTCGGTAGCATCGCGGTAAAAGGCGTGCACTTCATTGAGCTTATCTTGAGAGGGCAAGTGTTTGTAGTTCTCGACCAAAAACTCGAAGTCAGAGCGGGCTTTTTGGAGCAACTGGTGGTCATAGAGTGCTTTGCCTTGCGCCAGTGCTTGCGTAGCACGGTTAAAAATAATCTGAATTTTTTCCTCTTCTGTAAATCGGCTCTCCCACTTGGAAACAGAGGCGCACCCGGCGCTAAGAAAAGCAACAAGCACCGTTAGACGCACATAGTTAGTCATAGAGCACTTGATAGATCGTTACGGCATACAGTTTATTTTTAAGCAGCAGCGTAAAGGGTTCGCTCAGCGTTACACTGCCCTTTGGCAAGTGATGCGCGACTTCTTCGGAGATAAGAATTTCATCGGCTTTGGCAACGCTGCAGAGCCGTGCCGCCGTATTGACCACATCACCGATTGCGGTAAAATCCATTCGGTCTTGACTGCCGATGTTTCCTGTTACCGCCCAGCCCGTATTGATGCCAATCCCGATGCGCAAGCGGCTATATGCTTCTTCAGCTTTGAAAATAGGCTGCAATTTTTCTTGAATTGCAATCGCAGCTGCAACGGCACGCTGTTCTTTGGCACTGCCACGAAAGACCGCCATAACTTCATCGCCGACGAACTTATCAATGTCACCACCGTAGCGTTTGATGATTTCAACTTGCAAGTTGAGCAAGCGGTTAAGCTGGGCAACGACATGCTGCGGCTCATTGACTTCTGCAAATGCCGTAAAGCCACGCACGTCGGAAAAAAGCACGCAGATTTCTTCCTTAATGCCATCCAGCGCGGCAGGGTCATCCACGCTGGCGCGACGAATCATGCCAAGCGTCGACTGCGAGACATACTTGCTCATCATCAAGCGCTCTTTAACGGCAAGCATCATTTTGTTGAAAGAGTCCGTTAGCTCGCTGAGTTCATCGTTCCCTTTAACGGGAAGCGGCTCAAAGATACCTTGAATGACTTGCTTTGTGCCATCATTGAGCACCTGAATGCGTCGGACAAAGAGTGATGTGACGATGCTGAGAATCACCAGTGAAGTTGCAAAGCCCGACAACCCCACAATCAGGGCTTGGCGCTGCTTGGCTTCGATGAGCTGGTTGATGTGGTCGACTGTAAAAAGCAGACGACTGTAACCAACGAAAATGTTTTGTCCGCTGGCTTCATAGAAAAGCTTTTTGGTAAGGTAGATTTTGTTGTCAGAGATGATGCGCTGGTCAGCTTGTGCCTCGAGGCTATTCCAGAGACTGTCCGATGCAGTGGCACTATCACCCAGATCCTCCCCGCGAATGTTTTGGTAGGCGTAGAACCGTCGGTCGGCGTCGACAAAAAACACTTCTTGCAAGCCATCTAACTTCGAGTTGAAGACCTCCCGTATGAATGCACGCAGCACCAAGCGGTCTTGTTCGCCCGAAGACAGAGCCTCCGCACCAATGCTATTCATAGTTTGAAATGTGGTCGTAAAGTTCTTCTCCGCCAGTCGAATCAGATCTTGCTTTTCAGAGTCGAACAAAGCAAAGACAATGTAAGAGAGAATGGCGAGGAAAATCAGCGAGAACGTTAAAAGGTATTTCTTTTGCAGCGTGAAGCGAAAGAGAGACTCTCGCTGGCGCCGAAGGGCTTCATTGAGGCTAAGTTGCCAAGTGCGGAGCAAGCCAAGCTCATTTTCTATCTGTTCCTCTTCGAGTCGTCGTGCATCAAGTTGTGGATTCATATCAACGCGGCGCAGAGATTATCGCGTTTTAGAGTTCAACAGAGCAAAGCAGCACCTCATAGCTTCCCAAGCCTAGCAAGGAACAACCGAAAGAATAGCAAGGAGCGGCTTGCGGCAAAAATCTCAGTAAATTTAGAAAACTGTGCCAAAAGTTAAAGCACAGCCTTAAATAAAGCAAAGTAAGCAGAGCAGAAGAGCTAGGACTTCAAGGGTAAGCTCACGAAGGATAATTCAAATTGCATGTTTGAGATGTAACCAGAATATGCAATCGCCACAGAATATGGAAGCAATTGAATCGGATTTTTCCTTTCGCGTTAAGGAAGCCTTAGCAAAAGATGTAGGGCGAGCTATTGCACGGCTTGACCCTGAGGATATGCGGCGCTTAGGAATTGCTGGTGGTGACATTATTGAAATTCGTGGCAAACGCACCACCTTAGCCAAAGCAATGCCATGCTATGCGGAAGACCGTGGCAAAAGAATTATTCAAATTGATGGGCTGCTGCGGGAAAATGCGCAAGCAGGTCTGGACGAGAAAGTAAAAGTGGAGAAGGCGGCGGTGCAGCCTGCTACAAGAGTTGTGCTGCAACCCCTCTCAGGAGCACTGCGCACCGACAAAGATATGCGCTACATTGCGTCTCTGATTGATGGCACGCCAGTGCTGAAGGGCGACCGTATCCGCATTGCGTTCTTTGGCATCAAGCCCTCTGAATTTCGCGTTTTGGCAACGCAGCCTGAAGGTGCAGTGCTGATTACGGCAAATACGCAAATCCGCTTAGAGCAAGATGCCAGCGTGCGTGAGCCATCTTTAGGGGTGAGCTATGAGGACATCGGTGGATTAGGGAATCAAATTCAACGCATTCGTGAAATGGTAGAATTGCCCTTGCGCTACCCTGAGCTATTTGAGCGGCTGGGTATTCGCGCGCCAAAAGGGGTCTTGCTCTACGGTCCGCCCGGTAGCGGCAAAACGCTCATTGCACGTGCCGTCGCAAATGAAACCGATGCTTACTTTACAAGCATCTCGGGCCCTGAGATTATGGGCAAACTCTATGGCGAATCAGAAGCGCGTTTGCGCGCAATTTTTGAGGAAGCGGCACGCAAAGCCCCTGCGATTATCTTCATCGATGAAATCGACGCAATTGCCCCCAAGCGAGAAGATGTGGGAAGCGAAAAGCAAGTTGAAAAACGCGTGGTAGCACAACTGCTGACCTTGATGGACGGGCTATCCAGCCGCGGACAGGTGATTGTAATTGGTGCAACCAATATTCCAAATGCCATTGACCCTGCGTTGCGTCGCCCCGGACGCTTTGACCGAGAAATCTCTATTCCCATTCCTGACCAGCGCGGTCGGCTCGAGATTCTGAGCATTCACACACGCGGCATGCCACTGTCGCAAGATGTCTCGCTGGAAAAACTGGCAGAAATCACACACGGCTTTGTTGGTGCAGACTTGGAAGCATTGGCGCGCGAGGCAGCGATGTCGGCTATTCGGCAAATTTTGCCCACAATTGACCTCTCTCAAGCCGAGATTCCTTACGAGACACTAATGTCGCTGGAAGTAACGATGGAGAATTTTCGAGAGGCGCTGCGCGATGTAGAGCCTTCAGCGATCCGAGAAGTCTTCGTTGAAGTGCCAAATGTGCGCTGGGAGGAAGTGGGCGGCTTAGACGATTTGAAGCAGGAGCTAATTGAAGCAATTGAATTTCCACTGCGCTACAAAGAGCTATACAGCAAATTGCGCCTCAGACCACCAAAAGGCATTCTGCTCTACGGTCCGCCGGGCACAGGCAAAACACTGCTGGCGAAGGCAGTTGCGTCGCAAGCGGGGATTAACTTTATCTCGGTCAAGGGTGCAGAATTGCTCTCGCGCTATGTGGGGGAATCGGAACGAGCCGTGCGTAACATTTTCAAGATTGCGCGTCAAGCGGCGCCTGCGATGATTTTCTTCGATGAAATTGATGCCCTTGCCCCACGCCGCAGTGAAATGCAGTCCGACGTAGCAGACCGCGTGGTAAGTCAATTGCTCACCGAGATGGATGGTATTGAGGAGCTGAGTGGGGTGATTGTCTTAGCCGCCACGAACCGCATCGATCGGGTTGATGCAGCACTCCTGCGCAGCGGTCGCTTCGAGCTGCAGCTCCAGACACCAATGCCGAATCAAGAAGCAAGGCTGGCGATTTTTAAGATCCACCTGAAGGACAAGCCAATCGAATCGCCACTGCTGCCAGTTGAACTATCACTCAAAACCGAGGGCTGTTCAGGCGCGGACATTGAATTTCTCTGCCGCAAAGCTGCAACCTTCGCCTTGCGTGAAGCCGTACTCAGCGGCAAGCACACCGATGTGCTGATTTCAGCCCGACACTTCGAGAAAGCCCTGATGCAACTGCAAGCACAAAAGGCTTGCTAGCAGGTTCTAATGCGTAAGGGAAAGCAACAAAGAAAGTGGCTAGGCGTGCTGACAAAGCAGGCAGACTTGCGGAGGTAAATTGGCGTTGTAACTTTGCAGAGCATTGTAAAACTAACTGAGTAAAGTTTATGGCTGAATTGCCTGCCAGCTTGCCATCTTGCATAGCGTCTGAGACAGCAGCACCTGCCCAGCGGATTGTGCACTTTGAGGATACCCGCCTTGCCTTTGCACATCGCAGCGATCGTGAGCTCTGGCGTATGCGATGGCTCTTTCGCATCATGAATCACCCCACCCTAAACAAAATAGGCACATCAACACTGCAGCTTGCCTTGCGCCTGCATTTACCCATTGAACCCGTCATTAAAGCCACACTCTTTCGGCAGTTTTGTGGCGGAGAGACGGTTGAAGCCTGTCAGTCAGTCATTCAGGCACTTTGGCAAGCAAAGATCAAAGCTATTTTGGATTACGCCGTAGAGGGCGAGCGCAGTGAGAAGGGGTTTGAGCGCACCGCAAACACGGTGGTGCAAAACATTTGGCGTGCCAGCGGCAATCCAATGTTGCCATTTGCAGTGTTCAAGGTGACAGGCTTGGCTCGCATGGCACTACTTGAAAAAATCAGTGCTCAAGAGCCGCTAACACTGGAAGAGAGGAGCGAGTGGCAACGGGTTCAAGACCGTATTGAGCGCATTGCCGCTGCGGCACGGACGGCAAATGTGCCTGTAATGATTGATGCCGAAGAGTCGTGGATTCAACCAGCGATTGATGAGCTGGCGCTGCAAGCAATGCGGCAGAGCAATCGCCAGCGTGCGATTTTCTTTACAACGCTTCAGCTGTATCGACACGACCGCTTGGCATATCTCAAAGCGCTGTTCGAGCAAGCAACGGCTGAGCACTTCTACTTAGGCGTAAAGCTGGTGCGGGGGGCATATATGGAAAAAGAGCGTGAGCGCGCCGCACGATTGGGTTACCCTTCCCCAATCCATAGCACCAAAGCCGATACCGACCGCGACTACGATGCAGCGATTGATTTTTGCCTCCAGCATCTTGACCGCATCGCACTATGTGCAGGCACACATAACGAAAAAAGCACACTCAAACTGGCAAATGCCTTGCCAAGTCCCGATATGCCCACTGTCTACTTTGCGCAGCTCTACGGAATGGGCGACCATCTTTCCTACACACTGGCTGCAAACGGATTCAATGTGGCAAAGTATGTCCCATATGGGGCGGTGCGTGAGGTCTTGCCATACCTGATTCGCCGAGCCGAAGAAAATTCTTCACTCAAGGGCTATGTGAGCCGAGAGCTTGGACTAATTGAAGCCGAGTGGCGACGACGTCGAAAGCGACTGTGAAAAATTCACCAGTGCTCCCTTGCTTCAAGTCAATCTGGCGCAAATTTTACGCTGGGCGCTAAGTCCGAAATTTTGGCATTAGTTTTGACGCAAGGCATCAGGGCAAAGATGCCTGCTTGCACTATCTCAGAAAACCTTAAACTTTTGACCAGCTATGTCACACAGCCTTCTCTTTGTCGATGATGAACCCAATATCGTTCAATCGCTAAGCTTACTGTTCGATGACCATAAGGTTTTTACAGCCAATAGTGGATTTGAAGCCTTAGAAATTTTTCAACGTGGCGAAAAAATTGATGTAATTGTCAGTGACCAGCGTATGCCCGGTATGCTGGGCGTAGAACTGCTGAAAGAAGTAAAACGCATCAGCCCAAACACGGTGCGGATTTTGCTCACGGGCTACTCCGACCTCGACGCAATTATTGACTCGGTTAATGCAGGTGAAATCTTCCGCTACATCAACAAGCCGTGGCAAAGCAGTAAGCTCAAAGAAACTGTGGCATTAGCGTGCGAGTATGCTGACCGTTTGAAGACCGCTCCGCAGCCTGCCCCACGCACGACCAGCGCCTCAGCTGGTCTCTTGCAAGCGCTCGGTGTCAGTCAGATTCCTGACACGCACAAAGAACATTTGCTCTTCGTTGACCCCAAGCCCGCCAACCTGCAGGCATACCGACAGGTATTAGGTCAAAACTATATCGTTCACACGGCTGAAAGCGCCGCACAGGCATTTGTAATTTTGAAGTCGCAGCCAATTTCAGTGCTCATCTCCGAAATAAACTTGCCTGACACCAGTGCAGCAGACTTCCTTGTAGCAGTTGCCGCTGAGAAACCTGATGTGGTAACCATTCTGCTCAGCGATAGCCGTGATGCCAGCATCGCCGTGCGGCTGATCAATGAAGCACAAGTCTTTCGCTATCTGATAAAGCCGATGCAACGAGAGTTGCTGAAATCGACCATAGAGCTGGCAATTTCTCGCCACCATGCATTAGTGAGCACGCCGCAAATCAACACGCGAGCCTATATGGGTGTCAAGGGTGTTGCAGCACTATCGCAAGGTGATTCCAAATCGCTTGAAGAAGCAGTTGCCAAAGTGCGTGAAATTCTAAAAGCGCGTGTTACATATTAGGCGTGCAAGAAATGTTGGGTAACTAAAAGGTGGGGGCATTGCTAAACGGACGGGTGTAGCTAAGGCCCTGTGGCTTGCACCGTATCATTTTAGCAGTGCCTAGCTCCGAGACCTTCCTGCAATGCCGGCACGCTATTCCTGACACAGCGCTGCAGGGCAGGCAGTTCGCCTCGCAAAGATATTGCAACTGCAGAGCAAAGGGCAGAATGTGTTTGTGTTTTCATAAAGCAAGTAGCCTTGCGCAGTTGAAGATAGCTGCGTAAGTTAGGCAATAAGCCTCCGCTCAGAATGAAGATGCCTATCTTTTTCCGTTGGCAATAATTTTTTGAGCGCGGTTGTGCAGCCAGTCCAAAGGTGCACTGAGCGCACTGTTGAGGAACAAGTGAGTCAAGCGATATGATAGCTTATCTACTTTGCGGGGCGATTCTATGCACCGCTGTCATCGCAACGGTGGCGCATGCTCAGCTGCGTGATATTGATAGCCTAAAATCGCTACTACGAGTGCCAGATAAGCTAACGCTGGCAGATAGTGTATCCGTCGATATGCTCAATCGGCTCGCAATGCTCTATCGCCTTCGCTCATCGGATTCCGCTCTATACTACGCTGAACAAGCGGCGCACATTGCGGAGCAAATTGGATACCCGAAAGGGAAACTTTATGCACTGCTGACGCGACTCTCGGTCTATGGGGGCTACAATACTTCTACAAGTAATCTTTCGCTTATCAAAAGCACGGCGGATTCTGCAGTGCAGTTGGCGCGCGCGATGAGCGACCAAATCAAAGCTGATGCGATGCTGGAAGTCGGACGCGCCTACAGTTCAAGGCTCGACAAAGAGGAAGGAATTAGAATGTTACTGGAAGCGCTGAAGAGCTATGAGCGACTGGGCGACAAGACAGGAATGAGCAAAGCATGGTATTACATTGCACTAGTGCACTACACCAACGAAAGCTATCAAGATGCCCTGACAGCAAACCAACAAGCAGCACGCCTAATGCAAGAGACTGGCAACCGCCGTAGCACGTCAATTATTCTCAATAATTTGGCACTGTGCTACGATGCACTTGGGCAAGCTGATACCGCAATATCTATCTGGAAGCAGGCACTATCCTTAGCTGAAGCGGTCGATGAAGTTCAAACCATCTGGTCAGTAACGGCTAATCTGGCGCGAGTGTGTTTGCGCCAACAGCAATACAGCGAAGCAGAACGCTACATTGCTCGCTCGCTGGAAGTCTCAAAGCCCTATCCTGCCCGATATGCCAGCTCACTGATGCACAAAGGAAGAATCCACTTGGCAAAGAAGGAGTTGCAAGAGGCGCTACGCTGTGCCGAAGAAAGCCTCCGCCTGTACCAAAAGTCGCAGGGATACGCAATTGATGAATGCTTGAAATTGCTGGCAGAGATTTATGCTGAAATGGGCCGCTTTAAAGATGCCTATACCTTTCAGAAGCGGTATTCAGAATTTCAAGATTCAGCCTACACTGCACGCAAAGCAGCGATTGTGGCAGAATTGCAAAGCAAGTATGATGTGGAGAAAAAGAATCAAGAAATTGAGCTGTTGCGGCGCGACCGTGAAAGAGATGCCATAGTCCGCACGGCACTTTTGGGCGGGGTGGTACTGACCACCAGTTTAGCATTGGTGATTGCCAATCGGTTTCGCCTAAAGCAAAAAGCCGAAGCGGAAATTCAGGAGAAAAATTTGGCGCTCAGCGCGGCACTCCAAGAAGCGGAGCATCAAGCGGCAGAAGCACATCGCCAACGCTTAGAAGCCGAAGCACAGCGAAAAGTCGCTGAAGACGCCAACGCACTGAAAACAGAATTGCTCAGCATCGCTTCACATGACCTACGAAACCCACTGCAGTCTATCATCGGATTTACATTGCTGATCAAAGAAAAGTATGCAGACGACAAAGCGCTCGTTACAAGTCTTGAGAAGATTGAGCGCGCTGCAGAGCGAATGCTGAGACTCATTCATGATTTACTTGCCACTGCAGCACTGGACGCAGGCAAGCTCACCTTAAAGCAAGAGATTGTCAGCGTAGATGAGCTGCTGCACTCAGTGGTGGAGTCGCTGCAAGTGCAAGCGGAAAAGAAGAATCAAGTGTTATACCTTCGGGCAGAGTCAGGTGCAAAGGTAAATGTCGACCCTGACCGAATGCGTGAAGTGTTTGAGAACCTTATCAGCAATGCCATCAAATACTCAGGTTTTGGCAAGCCTATCTGGATTACTGTAGAGAATGCACTGGGCTGTGTGCAGACAAGCCAAAATGCGGCATCGGGTCAGTCAGGTGAAAACGAACTCGTGCGCATCGCCGTGCGCGACGAAGGTGAGGGATTAAGCGAGGACGACATGAAGCGAATGTTTGGCAGATTCCAGCGGCTTTCTGCGCGTCCTACAGGTGGCGAAAGTTCAACAGGCTTGGGCTTGTTTATCGTCAAGCAGATTGTGGAACTGCACAGCGGGCGGATTTGGGCAGAATCCGAAGGTAAAGGCAAAGGCGCAACGTTCATTGTGGAACTTCCCGCCGTAAAGGCATAAGAACAGTATCGCAATAGCCAAGAACGCCCTACTCATACTGCTGGCATCACTGAAACGCTCTCCGAGCCAGAGAGGTTAAAGGAAATATCTTCACCAACACTTTCTACGGTCGCAGTATGCTAAATCTTCAAACTTCAAAGCAGCTCTTTGAGCGGGCACAGCGTGTGATTCCGGGCGGAGTAAACTCACCTGTGCGTGCCTTTAAGTCTGTCGGCGGAACGCCCGTGTTTATGGTCAAGGGCGACGGGGCGTATCTCTACGACGCCGATGGCAATTGCTACATTGACTACATCGGCTCTTGGGGACCGTTCATTTTGGGGCACTCTCACCCACGCGTGGTAGCAGCCATTGAGCGAACGCTTCGGCAAGTTGGCACAAGTTTCGGCGCCCCAACCGAGTTGGAAGTTGAGCTGGCTGAGCTAATTGCCAAGCTGATGCCCTCAATGGAAATGGTGCGAATGGTAAATTCAGGCACGGAAGCCTGCATGTCTGCAATTCGCGTCGCTCGCGGTTACACAGGTCGAGAAAAAATCATCAAATTTGAGGGGTGCTATCATGGACATGGCGATTCATTTCTCATCAAGGCAGGCTCTGGCGCATTGACCTTAGGTGTGCCAAATAGCCCAGGCGTAACCAGAGGCACGGCGCAAGATACGCTGAACGCAACCTTCAACGATATTGAATCGGTGCGCCAATTAGTCAAAGCCTATCCCAATCAAATTGCAGCGGTCATCATTGAGCCAATTGGTGGCAATATGGGCGTTGTGCCAGCAAAGCCAGAGTTTCTCCATGCACTGCGCCAGCTCTGCACTGATGAAGGCATCGTTCTAATTTTTGATGAAGTAATGACAGGTTTTCGCGTCGCATTAGGCGGGGCGCAATCGCTCTACGGCATCACGCCCGACTTAACCACGCTGGGAAAAATCATCGGTGGTGGGCTGCCAGTAGGGTGCTATGGTGGCAAGCGGGAGATTATGAGCCGCGTGGCACCCGCAGGCGACATCTACCAAGCTGGCACACTCTCAGGCAATCCACTGGCCATGACCGCAGGATTAGAAACGCTGCGCATTCTCGCCGAAGAAAATCCATACCCAGAATTGGAAGCCAAAGGCAAAATCCTGGAAGAAGGCTTTCGTGAAAACTTACGCAAACTCGGGCTAAACCTCTGTCTGAAACGTGTCGGCTCAATGATGTGTCTCTTTATGACCGAGACCGACGTGATAGATTTCCAGACCGCCACTACATCAGACACGAAAAAGTATGCCGCATATTTCCACGCTATGCTGGAACGCGGTATCTATCTTGCCCCAGCACAATATGAAGCAATGTTCTTTTCTATCCGACACGGTGAACCTGAACTTGAAAGAACTATCAAAGCCAATTTTGAAGCTTTGGAGCAAGTCTATGCTTCGCTACCGGCCTAGCACAGCGTGTCAGGGTGAAAAGCATAACACTTGGCGTGCGGAGTAGCGATGACTACACATTTGCAATGCTTGCCACACAAGAATTTTTTGTTATGTTCAAGGCGTTTTGAGTAGAGAAACGCACTTTTGCGCAACCATAACCAAGACGCACGATGGATTACCGTTTTACCCAGTGGAATGAGCGACACGCTGCCAGCCAGAGCACCCTCGAGAAGATGCTCAAAATCTTCAACCAACTGCTCATCTACACTAACGGCGACGCTAACCAAGCCTTGCAGTGGATGACGGAAATGGATCGCCAATACGGCTTAGGCGATGATGAGATTGGAATGGGCGAATTTATTGAGTGGCTCAAGCGCGAAGGATACTTGGAAGATGCAGCCGAGCGAGGTGAGTTTCAAATCACAGGCAAAACAACCAAGAAAATCCGTGAAGATTCGCTAAATGAAATTTTTTCCACTTTGCGAAAGCAAAGCGCATTTGGCAACCACAAAATTCCGCGCACAGGTCAATCCGATGAGCGAATGCCAGAAACGCGTCCTTGGCGATTTGGTGATAACCTGCAAAACTTAGACCTCACAGCCACTATCAACAATGCCCTCAAGCGCAGCATTGACGATATTGTGCTTTCCGAAGAAGATTTCCGCATCTATGAAACTGAGCATCAGACAACCTGCGCAACGGTGCTGATGATTGACATTTCGCACTCAATGATTCTTTACGGTGAAGACCGCATCACGCCCGCAAAGAAAGTGGCAATGGCCTTAGCGGAGCTAATTCTGACACGCTACCCGAAAGATTCGCTTGACATTATCCTGTTTGGCGATGAGGCTTGGACAGTAGATGTCAAGGACTTGCCTTTTGTGAGCGTAGGACCGTATCACACCAACACCAAGGCAGGGCTGGCACTGGCGCGACAAATTCTCAAGCGCAAAAAAAACCAAAACAAGCAGATTTTTATGATTACGGACGGCAAGCCCTCTGCGATTAATGAGGGCGCCAAGATTTACAAAAATTCATTTGGGCTTGACCGCAAGATTGTCAACAAAACACTCGATGAAGCCGTCATTTGCCGAAAGGACAAAATCACGATTACGACCTTTATGGTTACAAGCGACCCATACTTGCAGGGGTTCGTGCGTGAGCTGACCGAGGCAAACCGCGGTCGAGCGTATTTTAGCGGGCTAGACAACTTAGGCGAGTATCTTTTTATCGACTACATTCGCAACCGTCGTAAAAAATTACGCTGAGCTTGAACTTAAAACAAACGACAATCCAGATTTTCAATGCGTGACCTGTTGAAAATTAAGACACTTGGGGAGCTGAAACGTTCAGGCTACCGTACGCGCTCTGTCAAAGATGAGATGCGCGAGAATTTAATTGCGAAAATCAAAGCTGGTGAAAATCCTTTTCCGGGTATCATTGGCTATGAGCGCACCGTGCTGCCACAGCTGCAAAATGCGATTCTCTCTAAACACGACATCATTTTGCTAGGGCTGCGTGGACAAGCCAAGACAAAAATGATTCGTCTAATGGTAAATCTGTTAGACGAGTTTATCCCGATTGTCAAAGGCTCGGAAATCAACGATGATCCCTTCAAGCCACTCTCTAAGTATGCGCGCGAGCGTATCTTGCACGAAGGTGATGAGACCGAAATTGCTTGGATACACCGCTCGGAGCGTTATGCTGAAAAGTTGGCAACGCCTGATGTAACGATTGCCGACCTCATCGGTGACATTGACCCAATTAAAGCCGCCTCGCAGAAGCTGACTTACGCTGATGAAAACGTCATCCACTTCGGCCTAATTCCGCGCAGCAACCGAGGCATTTTTGCCATCAATGAATTGCCTGACCTGCAGCCACGCATTCAAGTCGGCTTGCTGAACATTATGCAGGAAAAAGACATTCAGATTCGTGGCTTTCAGGTGCGCATTCCGCTGGACATCTTCATCATCTATTCAGCTAACCCAGAAGATTACACCAATCGTGGCAACATTATCACGCCACTTAAAGACCGCATTGATTCGCAAATCATCACACACTATCCGAAGACGATTGAAATCGGTATCAAAATCACTGAGCAAGAGGCATGGATTAATCGCAACTCAGAGGTCAAGGTAACCGTGCCGTATTACTTCAAGGAGATTATTGAACACATTGCCTTTGAAGCGCGCCGCAGCGAATATGTTGACCAGAAGTCAGGTGTGTCAGCGCGTCTGACTATCAGCGCAATGGAAAACTTAGTCAGCAGTGCGGAGCGCCGTGCAGTGCTCAACGATGAATCCGATGTAACGGTGCGTATCTCTGACCTCTTCCTTGTCGTGCCTGCAATTACAGGCAAAATTGAACTGGTCTATGAGGGTGAGCAAGAAGGGGCAATCAATGTAGCAAAGCTCCTTATTGGCAAAGCGATTAATCAAGTCTTCAAGAAATACTGCCCTGACCCGAACAAAAAAGTGCAAGGACAGTCACCATATGCAACCATTACCAACTGGTTCTCGCAAGGCAATCAGGTGGACATCTACGACGACATGAAGTTTGAGGACTACTTCAAAGCCCTTGACAGGGTCAAAGGATTGCGCGAGATGGCAGAGAAGACAATGCAGCCTAAGAACAAAGCAGAGTTAGCCAGTGCAATGGAGTTCATTCTCGAGGGGCTGCATCAAAATTCAATGGTTGGCAAAGACGAACTGGAATCGGTACGCACTTACAACGATATGATTGGCAAAATTATGAGCAGCGTCGGTGGAGGAAAGTATGAACGCTAACTTTTATCCATCACTTTGCCTCAATCGTTATGGAGAAAGTCAGAGTCGGTGTCATCGGCTTGGGTAATATTGCCCAAGTGGTGCATCTCCCTATTCTCTCCAAGATGGACACCGTTGAGCTGGTGGCAGTTTGCGACATTGAGCAAGCCAAAGCCAAACTGGTGGGTGAGCGCTACAGGGTGAAGCATATCTTTCAAAACTACGAAGATATGCTGGCGATGCAGAACCTTGATGCAGTCGTGATTGCCACACCAACAAACACACATAAGGCCATTACCATCGCAGCAGCTCGTGCTGGCAAGCACTGCTTAGTGGAAAAACCGCTGGCCCGCACTGCCAAAGAAGCCAAAGAAATTTTAGACGCAGTGTCGCAAACAAAGGTCAAAGTGATGGTCGGAATGAACCAGCGCTTCCGCCCGGATGCAATGGTGATGAAAAGTTTTATCCAGAACGGTGAAATCGGAGAAGTCTTTTTCGTCAAAGCAGGCTGGCTGAAGAAAAATCCTGTCGATAGGCAGTGGAAAGTGCAGAAAAATGTCTCAGGAGGCGGAGTCATTTTAGACTTGGGAATTATGGTGCTTGACCTTGCACTCTGGATTCTCAACTTTCCAAAGCCGAAGAGCGTCTCAGCAGTCAATTTCGAAAAACAGGCACACGACACTGACTCGGCAGATGTGGAAGACTTTTCATCGGTGCTGGTGCGTCTCAAGACAGGACAAGCGATTTCCATTGAAACAGGGTGGAATTTTGAAATCGACCACGACCTTCTCTTCTGCAATGTATATGGCAAAGATGGATTTGCACGCGTCTATCCGCTTCGATTCCATAAGAAAGTTCGAGACAACTTGGTAAATGTAACGCCAGAGCGCATCGGGTCGCTTGAGGATATCTACAAGCGCTCATATCAAAATGAGCTGAAACACTTCATCGGTGCAGTGCAAGACCTTTTTCCTGTAACTTCTACGGCAGAAGAAGCAGTGGAGCGAATGCAAATCATCGATGCGATTTACAAATCTGCAAAGCAGAAAAAAGAAATTACGCTTTGATGTAGAGGGATATGACTGAGCTTGAAATGCATCACTTGCTTGCAATCCAGCGTGCCTTGCTAAGAGAAGATGAGAACTGCTTGACCGAGGTGGCCTGCATTCTTAGCAAGCCCCTCAATGCAAGTGAAGTTGCAATTTACGAACTTGAACCGCATAATTTTCCAAGTCAGAGCACTGCATTTCGCTGCAACGCATACTGGTCAGCCGATGTCACTGGTAGCCGCACTAAGCTCTTTTCTCTCTTAGAGACGGAACTGACCCAAGCCGCACTGGCAAAAGTCCCTACTGAGCAACATAGCAAGGAAGCAACAGAGGTAATTCTTCCATTTGGCGACGCAGACGAAGTGCTTGGCTGTTTGCGTTTCAGAGTGAAGCAAGTTTTGCATAACGGTGCCGTCCAAACTGCTTTGTTGCAGTCTGCACTGGAAGCGCTCAGCAGCTACATCAAACGCAAGCGGATGGACACGGCACTGCTGCAGATGCAAGCTGAGCTGGAAGCGCTCCGCCAGTCGGTTTCAGGAGCTTTGCGAGCAAAGTCCGTGTTTTTAGCAAGCATCAGCCATGAGATTCGCACACCGATGAACATTATACTGGGCATGTGCGATTTGCTCTTGGATACACCGCTTTCCGCCGAGCAGACAAGCTATCTCAACACGCTGCGCAGCGCAGGCAATACCCTTGCAACGCTTCTAACCGACCTGATTGATTTTTCTAATCTGGAGTCAGGAAAGCTGGAGCTGAAGGAACAACCATTTGTGCTCATAGACCTGCTGCAACATGTAGCAAGTTTGGCACAGCAAAGAGCGACTGAAAAACAGCTTCGCTTCACGCTATCGCTCTCGCCAGCCCTACCAAACACACTACTAGGCGACGCCTTGCGCATTCAACAGATTCTGATGAATCTTCTTAGCAATGCTATCAAGTTCACAGAGCAAGGCGCCATAGAGCTCAGGGCAGAGTTAGAGCGTCTTGATGAGGCTACAGCGACCATTTGCTTTTCAGTTATTGATACAGGAATTGGCATTTCGCCTGAAAAGCTGGATTTCATTTTCGAGCAATTTGCGCAAGTAGAACAAACCACAGCGCGCAAGCACGGTGGAGTTGGCTTAGGCTTAACGATTGCGAAACAATTGGTGGAACGAATGAATGGCACGATTAGTGTGGAAAGCGCGCTTGGCAAAGGTAGTCGATTTGAGGTGCGCTTGCCGCTGCGCCTTGCGCCCGAGTCAGCTGTGCCAAAATCACCATTAGCAGGCAGAGCTGCGCTGCTAATTGACCGAGACTCAAGCAATCAATCGTGGTTCAAGAACTATTTTGCTAGCCGCAATGTGGGACTGAATGTCGCAACACACTTAGATGCAGTGGAGTGTGTGCGGCTGTTTGGCGCATCGTGTCCTTTTTCTTGGGTGCTGGTCAACTGCCACCTACCTGAAATGGAATTGCATGCGCTCACACACGCTTTGATGAAAACGCAAAGTGCAGCACCCGCTGTCATATTCTTCAATGCACGCCGCAAGACCGACTTATGGCACTTGCAGCATATTCCAAACGCAAAACTCCTCAATACACTGAGCACAGCCGAACTGGACGCTATTCTTCAAAATCACTTTGTCAATCACACCCAAAACAGTATGCAGCCTGTTTCATCAACCATGCTTGAAGCGCCGGAGAGCATCTCACTGAAGATTTTGGTTGCAGACGATGCACGCGACAATCAGCTCTTAATCAAAGCCTTTTTCAAAAAGCAGCCCTTTGAGGTATGCTTTGCAAGCAATGGCTATGAGGCGCTAGCGCAGTTTAAGGCACAAGACTTTGATCTTGTGCTGATGGATTTGCAAATGCCTGACCTTGACGGTTATGCGGCAACTGCCGCAATCCGACAATGGGAGAGAGAAACCAAGCGCACACGCACGCCAATTATTGCGCTGACCGCATTTGCATTGGAAGAAAAACAAGCGCGCGCACTCGAAGCAGGCTGCGATGCGTATCTAACTAAGCCAATTAAAAAAGAAGCGTTGCTCCAGATGATCTATACGCACTGCAGCCGCTATGCAGAAAATCATCGTGCATATTGATGCTGACCTGCAGGACATCGTGCCACTTTTTCTGCAAAGTCGTGCAGATGATGTGCAAAAGCTCCAGTCAGCCTTACAAGCCGCGCGCTACGACGAGATGTATGTAATCGCCCACAACCTTGCTGGCACAGGCGCAGGCTATGGCTTTGAGACTATCAGCGATATTGGACGACAAATGTGCGATGCCATCAAAGCTCAAAAACTTGACGGCCTGCCCACACTCATTGAGCAGTTGCAAAGCTACTTAAGCGCCGTAGAGGTCGTCTACCGCTCATCGAAATAGAAAGAGCCGCATTTGCAACGATTCTCGCCTGCGAATTGTTAAATCGACCAAATCGTCTGTAGCGCCAAACCCAAACTCTGAAAAGTGAGATGAAAACAGCTGAGAACTTTGCACATCAGGCATCGCAACCCTATTCAAATGCACACTGCACGCAAAAAGTGGTAAGTCTGCATCTAGGAGCACTAAGGGATTATCTGCTGCATTCAGGGACATTTAGCGCAACGTGTGCGTTTCTCTGTGCCGTCTTTTCTTTCCATTGGCAAGGGGCGGTGTATGGAATGACCTTCGGTGCGCTCTTTGGGCTTTTCTTTCTGTGGCTCTCACGCACACTAAGGCAGAAGCTCGGTGAAGTGTTTGGCTCAATTCTCATCTATGGCTTTTCAGGCACGGCAGCTGGCGCATTTGCAGGCGCACTCACTAAAATTATCTGCACACCGATTGCTGCACTTGTCTTAGATGCAATTTATGGCAACACGATTGGTGAGCCAGAGCGTGCTTTCTATGCGGTAGTGTATGCAGGGTTTCTGGGTGGATTCTTTGGCTTGGTAAAAGCACTTTTCTTCGATGAAGCGCAAACCAGCGACATCAGTGATGGTAAGCCAATTGCCATCAAGGAAGAGTTAGAAGAGCGCTCACCAGCAGCCCCGCCTGCTCCGCAAGAGGCAGAAGATAGCCTGCCACCACTGAGGCCGCGCTACATCATTCCAAAAGAGCTGACACAGGAGAGTTTCTTCAGCGAGAACTAAGCTGCACAAGGACAGTAAGCGCTAAGTGTGAGCTACTTTCTCGAGGGTTTGAGATGTTTTTTCAGAAATTTCTCCATGGCGCGGTAAAACTCAAACTGGTTTTCTTCGTTACGAAAACCGTGTCCTTCATTCTCCTTTACAAGGTACGGCACCTCGACGCCGCGTGCGCGTAAGGCATTCACAATTTGATTAGATTCTTCAATGTTCACACGAGGGTCTTTTGCGCCTTGTGCGACAAAGAGCGGAGCTTTGATATTCTGCACATAAAAGAGAGGCGAAGCCTCACGCATGGCTTCTGCTTCTGTCTCAGGATTGCCGATCATTTCATACATCATTTCCAAGTATGGTTTCCAGTAAGGGGGAATGGTTTTCATAAAGGTGAAAAGATTAGAAATGCCCACATAATCAACTCCGCAGGCGTAAAGGTCGGGCGTGAAGGCTAAGCCAGCAAGCACCGCATAACCACCGTAGCTGCCGCCGTAGATTGCAATGCGTTTGGGGTCAGCAATACCCTGATGGATAAGCCAGTGCACACCGTCAGTAATATCGTTCTGCATCGCTTTGCCCCACTGTTTGAATGAGGCTTCCCAGAATGCGCGACCGTAGCCAGTTGAGCCGCGAAAATTCATCTGCAAGACAGCATAGCCGCGATTAGCTAAAAACTGCACTTCAGGATTAAACCCCCAAGCGTCTCTCGCCCACGGACCGCCGTGTGGGTTGACCACAACGGGTAAGTTCTTTGGTTCAATGCCTTTAGGCAAAGTCAAATAGCCGTGAATGCACAGACCATCGCGCGAAGTGTACTGGATAGGCTTCATTTCGCAGAGGTCTTCCTCCTTGAGCCATGGGCTGACTTTGGCAAGCTCGGTAAGCGTATCTGTGTGGCTATCGTAGAGGTAGTAAGCGCCTAAGGAGCGGTCGCTGTAGGTGCGAAAGATAAATCGGTCCTCTGCTTTGTTGTGACTGGCTAGCACCAGCTCGTAGTTGGGCAGTTCACGCTGCACACGAGTAAAAATTCGTTCAATCTCTTTGTCTAGAAAAACCTGCTCACGCTTCCAAGTAATGAAGGAGACCATCGTAAGCACTTTGCGCTTGCGGGAGTAAGCCAGCTCGGAGACATCAACTTCAGGATGCTCAAAAATCACCTCGTCTTCCTTGCCAGTCTCAGGATTAAAGCAGACAATTGCGGTTTTGTCACGTCCTAAATTCGAGGCAGCATAGAAACGTTGGTTATCAAAGGTAAAAAAGAGTGGCGTGAGCGTATCCCGAAAGTTGAGGTGAAAGATAGGGCGAAAGGCTTCTGCTGAAGTCGCCCGATAAAGGAAAGTTTGATTGACGCCGTCAGTAGAAATGGCCAAGCGAATTTCGCCA
This sequence comes from Chloroherpetonaceae bacterium, assembly GCA_025056565.1. Classification (NCBI taxonomy): domain Bacteria; kingdom Pseudomonadati; phylum Chlorobiota; class Chlorobiia; order Chlorobiales; family Chloroherpetonaceae; species Chloroherpetonaceae bacterium. The sequence continues at coordinate 182,646 of JANWWA010000002.1, forward strand.
TTGTGGTCAGTAAACCAGTGCGTAATGCTGCCCGGGTTTTCAACCAGTAGCGTAAGTTCTCCTGTTTCCACATTCAGTCGATAAGCATCAAAGCATTCAGGGGTGCGACGGTTGAGAGCAATCAACAGCTCTGTATCGGATTCAGGCAGTTCGTCAATTAGCAGTGCGCGCACATTTTCAAAGGGAGTCAGATCACGCGACTGACCGGTTAGACAGTCAGCAGCAAAAACATGAAAGTTCTCGTCACCTTTAAAGTCGCGCAAATACAGCACCGTGTGATTGCCTTTCCAAAAGAGCTGCGAAATGTCACGGTCTAACTCGCTGGTTAGTCGCTGAGCCTTGGCTGCGCCAAGGCGCTGGATATGCACATTTTGTCGGCGCTTGTAGGGCTTCAAAAATGCTAAATATGTGCCGTCAGGCGAAATTCGGTAAGCCGTGCGCTCTGGCTTCTTGAAAAAACGTGTAAGTGGAATTTTCGTCCGCTGTGTGTGCGGTGATGTGATGGCGCTCATTGGCATAGGTGTTACAAAATTTCGGTTGGAATTTAGGTAACTTTTTTTGCAAACTTGTAACCCTTTTTAAGGTATTGCCGAAAATGGTGTGGTGTAACTTGGTATGTGGGCTAAGCCTTGATGTTGTAAGGCAAAACCGCTGGAAAGGAAAAAATTACAATGCTAGTGAGCAACTTCTCTTGCGGGTGAGCGGTGGCATATGCATGCTGACGGCTTCCCGCTGAGAGAAAACGGATTGCTGCGCAACGTCTCTATCGAGGCAAGATAATTTCAGAAAGCAGTAGAGGGAACCTGCGACGCCAAACGCACCATTTTCTATGGGGTTAAAAACCGATTGAAAGACTTGTCAAAGCTGGATACATCTCGCTCCACGAAACTGGGGTGGCTGACAGAGCTACTCGCTTCTGCATTTTCTGCTCTTTCGCATCGGGATTATCGACTGCTTTGGATTGGTGCATTCTTCTCTAACGTTGGCTCGTGGATTCAAAAAGTCGGCCAGCCTTGGCTGATTTTGAGCCTAACGGGCTCGCCACTGCTCTTAGGGATTGATGGTTTTATGCAAGATGCCCCCTTACTCCTTTTTCTGCTGGTAGGCGGTGCAATTTCTGACCGTTTTGACAAGCGTAAGATTCTCATTTTCTCGCAAATTGTGCAGGGCACAAGTGCATTGATGTTAGCAGCACTGGTGGCGACAGGACACATTACGGTATGGACAATCATTGCACTCTCGTTTATTGTCGGCTGTGTGCAATCTCTCTCGACACCAGCCTATTTGTCCACACTGCCTGCCTTAGTGCCACCTGAACACATCACCAATGCAATTGCCCTAAACTCAATGCAGTTTAACTTGTCACGCTTTATTGGGCCGGCAATTGGGGGTGTAGTCGTAGCATCCTTAGGAGTGGCATGGTGCTTTGGGCTAAATGCGCTCTCTTATCTTGCTCTGTTGATTGTTCTGCCGCTGATTCAGTTTCCGCCTGCAAGCACGCAGGTCATCTCGCTCACATCACTAAGAGAAAGCATTGCTGAGGGGGTTCAAGAAGTGCGCCGCCGTCCTGAGCTTCTTTCAGTAACAATTACCGTCTTTTTTGTGAGCTTCTTTGCAGGACCGATTCTGAATTTCATTCCAGCCATTGCGAAAGAAAACCTGCAAGCTGAAGCGGGCGGGTTTAGCTTAATGCTATCGGCTTTTGGAGCGGGAGCAGTGCTGGGCGCATTGCGTGTAGCCGTGCTGAGAGACAGTCGGCAGCGATATCAAATTGTGCTTGGCTCTTCAGGCATTTTGGCAGGCGCTGTAGCAGCGATTGCACTCTCACATCTCTTTTTGCTCTCCTTGGCGCTGATGTTCGTAAGTGGCTTTGCACTGGTAAGCTGCGGGTCGGTCGGCAATACGATTATGCAAACAGGTGTCGAGGAGCAGTTGCGGGGTCGTGTCATTAGCATCTATGCCACTGCGTTTCGTGGGGGCTTACCGCTGGGCAGCTTGCTGACGGGTGTGCTTTCAGAGCACTTTAGTGCAGCAACTGCGCTGCTATGTGATGGAATAGCACTATTTGCCGTGTTAGGCATTATCTGGTATATCTTCGCTCCACGCTTGGTGCAAAAAGAAGTGGCAGATTCTGTGCAAAGCAGCATGTAGTTGTAAGTAGCTTAAGGTCGCAAATGTTGCTACTAAACTAATGGTCTCTGCACATGGCTTGCTTGCAGTCGGAGGCCTGTAGGCACAAAGCTATGACTCAAAAAAGGCTTTCATTTTTTCAAATGCAGCGCGCTTCCTTATGAGTCCGTTTATCAGCTGCAGCATAGCGGTTGCACCTTGAGCAAAGTAAATAGGACGAGAAGAAACGATGTTGGTGTAGTAGACAGCAGGAATGCCAAGCTCTTTTACATAGCTGTCGAGTGATGTCGTGCCGATGACTAAATCAGGCTTATGTTGTAAGACAGCACGGCGATCTTCCTCGAGATACTTGCGGTAGCGCAAATCCGTGCCCAGCATCGTAAGTAGCTTGTGGTCGTCGTCGCCTAATGTCGTGTGGGCAATAGAGGTAGAAGCATATGGTACAGCTGCGCCAGCTTCCAGTAGCAAGCGCACTAGCGGGAATTCATTGCCTTCGTAGCCTGCTACAAGAACCGTTGCGCGGACAGGGTTTGCTTCAATAGCAGCTCTTACTTTGGCTTTCTCTTCCTGTGCAACTTGCTCCACGAGAGCAGCATCGAGCTCGAGTGCTGCGCCCACGTCTTTTATCCACTTATAAGTTGCATTTGCGCCAACTGGATTGCCTGCGATAACAGGCACACCTGCCTTCTCAAAAAGTTCTGCTGTGCGCTCGTAGAAAGGATGCAAAATAGCAACAGCTGCGGCGCTGCCCGCTTCTATGAAATCGTCAATATGCTGAGATGGCAGAACAATGACGGATGCAGCACCGATTTTTTGTAGCACCATTCCCAGTGCCATCGCATCAAGCGGAAAAATTTCGCCAACGATAACGATAGATTTTTCGCGACGCTGAGAAAACTTTGCTAAGCGCTTTAGCAGCGCTTCCAGCGCAATATCTTTGGCTTCAGGATGGGATTTGATGAGGTAGGCAGGCAAGCGCACCAAAACCACTTCAGCATTGCCCACGCGCTTAGGTAGGAGTTCTTCAGCCAAGCCAGCTGTCTCAGCCACGCACAAGCTCACAACGGGAATAAGACGCACCGAAGGATCTTTTGCGATTTCTTCAATCGTTGCTCGCACATCGTCAATGATGCTACCGCTTGCAAGCTGTGTCGACATCACTTCAGGCGAGACAATAGACTTGCGCGCTGCATAAAAATGCGTTACGAAGGTCAAGCCATACATACAGCCTTTATCAGTAGCCATGCAGACCTGCGCACCATCAATGCGCGTAACAACCCGTAAGCCACCAAAAGCGGGGCACATCGTCTGTGGGTGTAGGTTGTTTTCTTCTTCGGCATGGCTCTCCTGAGCCGTGTGCTCGCGTAAGATATTAAACAGCGCAGAGAAGGTCTCGTCACTGGGAGGAACTGTAGACACAGAGTTTGACATCGCACAATACTCCTTTCTCAATGTTAAGGTGCTACTTGATTGAAAACTGCTTGAAGTTACTGAATCTTATCGAGAAATGCACCTTTGGGAAGTTGCGAGGCGTAATCTCTAATTGCTTTGAGAGCGTCGCTCTGCTGTGCAAATTGTCCAACACGGACGCGGTAGCGAATCTCGCCGTTCACCGTGCGTGGTTTAATACTGACGCTAAAACCCTTCTCGGCAAAGGTCGCAGCGACTTGCTTAGCCTCTTGCTCGGTAGGACGAGACGCCACAACAATCGTCCAGCCACCCTTTGCTTCACTTACAGGCGTAGAGAGTTCAGGCGGCAAAGTGCTTGCAGAAGAACTTGCTTTTGGTGCCGTGATACTGGTCGGGGTAGCTTGACTAACGGGTGGTTTGTCAGTTGTTCTTGCACTGGGCTTGCCAGCAGAGTGTGCGCCATCACTATCCAGTAGGTTGCTAGTTGTCGCTGGCGATTTTGGCTCATGCGGCGTAGATGATGGGCTGGCTTGACTCTCTTTACGAGCCCCTTCACTGGCTTTAGAAAGGCTCGAGGCTGAATTCTGAGCCACTGGCGAAGAGGTCGGAAAGGTGCGCGTGCTGCGTGCGTAGAAAAAGAACATCACAACAACCGCTACCACCGCTACTGCCACACCAATGAGTGTGAGGATTGCACCTCGGCTAAGCTCTTCTCGTGGAGTACGTATAACAGCAGGTGCAGCAGCCAACTTTTCTCCTGTGGAGGAGGTGTTTGCTGCAGCCGAAACCGCTTCAACCACACTGTGCTCAGAAGGTGTAGCAAGGGTGTCGTGCGATGAGGAGGATTGCAACGGCTGCAGGAGGGCTTCAACTTCCTCAGGAGAAGTAGGAATCGGTGGCTGAAAAGGTGCTTTCTTATCTTTGTTTCGCCGATGCTTCTTTTCTAAGTCTGCAAGAAGCCCGGATTGCTGCAAGAAAATTTGTGGGGTGTTCTCAGCCGCCTGATTGGGGGCATCTAACCCAAACTCTGTAGGGTCAAGCGTTACATGCGAGATAGCAGGTGATGACTCGGGAGAAGTGAGCGTAGGCTGAGGCGGTTCCGTAGGGGTGCTGTGGATGCGTGGTTGGCTCTCTGTTACAGGCGTTGCATCTGCAACGGATGCAGTAGCCGCCATATTAGGCTGAGAGGGCGCTTTGGGAGCAGACAGGGGCAGCGCATCCAACATCTGGTATGGCTTATTGAGCAAATCCAGTATCCACTCCGATGGCTCAATGGTAACCCCTTGCTCAGTTTTGTGAAGCGTGCCCAGCTGACCAAGCTCCACGCGCGATTTGAATTCCAGCGTTTTTTGGACGGCAGTGGCAACGCCTGCAACGAATCTTTCCGCCAAATCTTCTTCCAAACCCAAATCGTCAATCGCTACATCATAAAGAAATCCTGCACTGTCTTCCTGCTCTGGAAGAAGCTCAAGGGCAGCGCGAGGAGGCAAGAGCTTGGTGTGGCCATGCTCTTCAACAGGGCGAGAGGGAATATGCACCTTGCGCAAGACACCAATCCCTGAAAGATGCACCGACCCAGATAGCAAAAGTTCCTCAGCGGCACGATATACCAGCACTTCTAACCACTGTTCAACTTTCTCGGCTGAGAGACCTAGCGCAGGCGCAAGTGATTTTGCAATGATTTCCAAAGTTGAAGCCATGCTGAATTACTCTGTTGGGTTATGCGTTCATAACATAGCTAAACTCTCTGGGCAAAGCAATCCGTTCAAATGTGCCAAAGCAGAATCAAGAGCGCCAGTGCCAAAAAATTGTCTGCTGAAAGATGGTAACGGTTAGGCTCAGAGTGGAGCTAAAACTTTGCACTTCCACCCTATGCCTTTCTGGTTATAGACCGTTACGGCGTCAATAGGCGGAAAGGCACTTTCAATCTCTCGCCAGATTTGTTCATGCTTATCTTTAACAAACATAGAGACCAGAAAAATGCCGTTTGGCTTCAGATACTGGGCGTAGCGTTGGAAGCCTTTCAAGGGATTGTGCAGGTAATAGATGGATTCGTTGAACACGATGGCATCGAACTGCTCTTCGGGCACGTAAGTGTTCATATCACCAACAACGAAGTGGGTGCGTTCCGTGCATTTGTGTGCAGCCAGCTTAATTGGCTCTGAAAAATCCACGCCGACATATTTAGAATACATCACTTCGGGAATGCTCTCCTGCAAGATGCCTTCGCCGCAGCCCATATCCAGAAGCGAACCTTTGGGTTTGAGGCGCATAAAGTAACCTGCTAAGATGCTATGGTGCGCCAGTTCATCTAAGTTGCGCAGCCAAGCCCACTCGCCGCGAGCGTATTGTTCTTGCCACTTTTCTTCGTTGTCTTTACCGAGTACGTGCCGAAAAAGCCGCTGTGCTTTTGAAAGAAGGTTGCTGCTTAGGTCCATTGTCTTTTTCAGAAAACGCTAAGTTGCCTTCAGATGCTACCGCAACAGCTCTTCCAGTGCCGTTGCAAGGTCGGTTTTTTCATCACGATACTTGATAATGAGCGGTGTGTAGATAGACAGTCCGTGTGCCTCAGCAAACGCATTTTTGGTAACAGGGCGTGAGCCAGCCACGACCACTGCCCCTTTTGGAATCACCAGCGGAGAGGTAGCGGTCTTGCGCAAAATGCGTCCATTGACCACATCGTAGACTGGTGTTGAGCCATTAAGAATAACGCCTGTGCCGATGACCGCGCGCTCTTCGACAATTGTGCCTTCGTAAATGCCACAGTTACCGCCAATCATCACGCCGTCCTCAATGATAACAGGGAGCGCCCCCACTGGTTCCAGCACGCCACCCAGCTGTGAGCCTGCGGAAAGGTGCACATTCTTGCCAACCTGCGCGCAACTGCCAACTAAGGCATGCGAGTCAATCATCGTGCCAGCATCGACGAAAGCGCCAACGTTGATATAAGCAGGAGGCATCACGACCACAGAGGGCGCAAGGTAAGCGCCGTCGCGCACAGTTGTGCCACCGGGCACAATGCGCACTTTTTGGTCAGGCGTAAATTGCTGCGTCGGATAGGTATCCTTATCGACGAAGCTGAAAGGAGGCGAAGCATTGACCTTTTGAAGTTCGCCTAAGCGAAAGCCCAGCAGGATGCCTTGCTTCACCCATTGATGCACTTTCCATACCCCATCGATTTTTTCAGCTGAGCGGATTTGTCCCGTGTTGAGCTTATACTTGAACTCAGCGAAAATCTCGCGTGCTTTTGGATGCGCTTGTAGCGCATTGGTCGGTAGTGCGGCAAGTTGCTCAATATGGAGTTGAAGTTGGCTGTCCATTGTGTAATCGGCTTAGAGAGAACTGTATTCTTGGGTGATGTCTTGTGAAGTGCCACGAATAAAGAAACGAAAGTCATCGCTACGCAAAGTGTCGTCTGGTTTAATTCTCACCCAAACCAAGTGTTGCAGGAACCACTTCCATTCAGGGCGTATCTCTTGCTTTTGCAGCGGCTCGAGCACGGTTGGACTAATGAGCAAATCCAAGCGAGAGAAGGGACGCTTGCAGTGCAGGGCGTATTTGCGCAACCATCGCTCAATTTGGTGAATCGTGGTCTGGCGGGCTTGAATAATGCCCGTGCCACCGCAGGCAGGGCACTGGTCGCCCAAGCGTTGCATCAAACTGGGGCGAATGCGCTCGCGCGTAATTTGCATAATACCAAAGTCTGACATAGGGAGCACATTCGACTTGGCACGGTCGCGCTTGAGCTCTGCTTTCATCGTTTCATAGACCTTGCGCGCATTGCGCTCGTCGAGCAAGTCAATAAAGTCAATGACGATAATGCCGCCAATGTCACGCATACGCAACTGCCGGGCAATTTCTTTTGCAGCTTCCAGATTGGTGCGCAAAGAGTTTTCCTCTTGCTCCTTTTTTGCCGCATATCGACCGCTATTGACATCAATGACGACCATTGCCTCTGTCTGCTCAATGATGAGATAGCCACCGGATTTGAGCCATACTTTGCGCGAAAAAATGGACTCGACATCCTTCGCAATGCCATAGCTCTCAAACAAAGGCAAGCGACCTTTGTAGAGCGTGATGCGCTTTTCCATCTCAGGTGCTGCCCAGCGCACGTAGTTGAGTGCCTCGCGGTAGATGCTGGGCGAGTTGGTGGCAATTTCCGTGACATCTTCCGTGAGAAAATCGCGCAGGGCGCTGGCAGTAATGGTGTCTTCTTTGAAGATGAGTTTCGGCGGCTTGGCAGTTTTGACAACTTCTTCAATCTGTTTCCATTTGCTAAGCAAAATTTCCATATCGGTGCGTATCAGTGCCTCTTCTTGCTCTTCGGCTACGGTGCGAATAATTGCGCCAAAACCTTTGGGCAGCATTGAGCGCACGATTTGTTTCAGGCGTCGCCTTTCACGGCGGTTAAGAATGCGCTTTGAGACGGCAATGTGCCCATCGCCAAAGGGCAAAAGCACGATAAATCGCCCAGCAATAGTGATGTCAGATGTCAGACGCGACCCTTTATTGCCAATTGGCTCTTTGATGACTTGAACCAAGATGCTGTCGTTTGGCTTGAGCTTACTGGCAATCATCTGCGTGTAAGATTGCTTGCGCTCGGGCTTGGTGTCGGAAGCAGACGGCTGACCATTTGAAGTCGATGTTACGGTGCTGCTGGACGAGCGCTGCACCGCTGGCTTCGTTGCGCTAAGAGCCACGTCGGTCTCACTAGCATCCGTCTCCTCTGCGACCTCTTCTTCATCATCTTCGTCGGATTCATCTTCTTCTTCGAAGTCTTCATTTAGGAGGGCACGATAGTCTTCGCTGGTTGTGCCGACATCAGAAAAGTGCAAAAAGCCATCTTGCTCTTGACCAATGTCGACGAAAGCAGCTTGCAAGCCTTCGACCACTTTTTGCACGCGACCTAGGTAAATATCACCAACGGAGCGAGAGCTATCTGGACGTTCTACCAAAAGTTCCGCTAATCTTCCGTCTTCGACAATTGCAACTTGAATTTCGTCGCCCTGTTGATTCATCAAAATCTGTCGCTTCATATCATCTGAAAATTTGGTTTTGCCACAAATTGGCGAGCGCTAAAAGAGTTCCAATTTAACTGGCAGGGCGTTGTTTTTCAACTCTCGGTTTGTAAATTGCTTAGCTAAGTGTGTAGCCGCTTGGGCTTGGCGCACATGCAGCGCAAAAATTTACAAACCTTTCAACTGGGAGAAGTTATGAGTGCCTTAGTTTCTGACACTGCCAAAGTAGAACGATCTTTGAACGCACCTGCATTTGTCAAAAACCGTCGCTTGCTTGAATGGGTCAAAGAAGTGGCTGAGCTATGTCAGCCAGACAACATTTACTGGTGCGACGGCTCGCAGGAAGAATATGACCGCTTGTGCGAGCTAATGGTGCAAAATGGCACCTTCATTCGGCTCAACCCTGAAAAGCGACCTAATAGCTACTACGCAAAATCTGACCCCAGCGATGTTGCACGCGTCGAAGACCGCACCTTTATCTGCAGCCTGCGCAAAGAAGACGCTGGACCGACCAACAACTGGGTGCACCCGAAGGAAATGAAAGCCACTTTGCGCAATCTGTTCAACGGCTGTATGCGCGGGCGCACGATGTATATTGTGCCGTTCAGTATGGGACCGATTGGCTCACCGATTTCAAAAATCGGTGTGGAGATTACAGACTCCCCCTATGTGGTGGTCAATATGCGCATTATGACCCGAATGGGGCGTGCGGTGTTGGAGGTGCTGGGTGATGGCGAGTTCGTTGAGTGCCTCCATTCAGTCGGAATGCCACTAGTAAATGGTCAAAAAGATGTTCCGTGGCCGTGTAACAAGGAGCACAAGTATATTGTCCACTTCCCTGAGGAGCGTGCTATCTGGTCATTTGGCTCTGGCTACGGCGGCAATGCGCTTTTGGGGAAAAAGTGCTATGCCTTGCGTATTGCATCGGTGATGGGACGCGAAGAAGGTTGGCTGGCTGAGCATATGCTTATCATGGGTGTGCAGTCCCCAGATGGTGAAAAGACATATGTGGCAGCGGCTTTCCCAAGTGCATGCGGCAAAACCAACTTTGCAATGCTGGTGCCGCCTGAGCCGCTCAAAGATTGGAAAATCACCACCGTGGGCGACGACATTGCGTGGATTAAGCCGGGCAAAGATGGTCGGCTCTACGCCATTAACCCTGAAGCAGGCTTTTTCGGCGTGGCACCGGGCACATCCTACAAGTCCAACCCCAATATGATGGAGACGCTCAAAGCAAATTGCATTTTCACAAATGTGGCCCTCACGCCTGACGGTGATGTGTGGTGGGAAGATATGACTGACACGCCCCCCGAGCGCCTGATTGACTGGCAAGGACAAGAATGGACACCGCAAATTGCAAAAGAAACAGGGCGCAAAGCCGCACACCCCAATGCGCGCTTTACAGCGCCTGCTTCACAGTGCCCTTCTATGGACCCAGAGTGGGAAAACCCCAACGGCGTGCCCATTTCAGCATTTATCTTTGGCGGTCGCCGTGCGACAACCGTGCCACTGGTCTATCAAGCCGTAAACTGGAACTATGGGGTGTATTTGGCAGCCACGATTGGCTCTGAGATGACCGCAGCAGCCGTGGGTGGCGTGGGGCAAGTACGGCGCGACCCCTTTGCGATGCTGCCTTTCTGCGGTTACCATATGGGCGACTATTTCAATCACTGGCTGCAAATCGGTCGACAGCTACCTGACCCGCCACGAATCTTCTGTGTGAATTGGTTCCGAAAAGACAAAGACGGCAAGTTTATCTGGCCGGGCTTTGGTGAAAATATGCGTGTGCTGAAGTGGATTGTCGAGCGCGTGCGTGGCCGTGCACACGCCTGCGAAAGTCCACTCGGCTGGATGCCCACTTACCATGACCTGGATATGCGCGGCATCAACATTACCGAAGAACAGTTCAAAGAGCTCATGGAGGTCGATCGCGAAAGCTGGAAACAAGAGGTCTTGGCGCATGAGGAATTCTTTGAAAAAATCTACGACCGCTTGCCCAAAGAATTCCACTGGATGCGTCAACTTTTGCTCTCTAGCCTTTGGCGCTCGCCTGAGCACTGGGAACTGGCGCCAGAACGACCGCACGAAGAAGCAGTAAAAACCTGATGCGCTCTGGCGGCTGAGCTAAGGCAGCTCAGCCGCTTCACTGGGCAGCCAAGCCATATGCATAAAATTCAGCACATTAAAATGGAGGCGACTCTATGGACACTTCTTCGCTCTCTACAGCTGCATCCACTTCTTTTTCTTGGAGCTGGACTTATCTTGCTGCACACCCGTTCAAAACCGCAGGCATAGTGCTGATTTTAGCCTTGCGGTATTTCTTTGCCATCTTCTTCCTCTATGGCTTTTGGCATAAGCTGATACACGGCTGGCTCTGGACAGATGTCCTAAGGCTGCATTTTATTGACCGCCTGAGCGAAATTTCTCCTGAAGCGTGGCAAGCAGCCTACCTGCAATACTTTGCAATTCCACTTGCGATGCCAATTGCATGGATTGTAACAGTAGGCGAGCTAATTATCGGATTGGCGTTGGTCTTTGGCGTTACCACACGCCTTAATGCGGCCTTCGGGCTATTTATGTTGCTGAACTTTGCCGCTGGGGCATTTTACAACATCTGGATTGACATTCTGTCCGCAATGGCTATGCTCTTTATCGTGTTTCCTACGGGGCATTGGCTCGGCTTCGACAAAATGCTGCATCAGAAGTATCCGCATAGCATCTGGTTTAAGTGAGCAGCGGCAAACAAAGGACTAGAGCAGTGCAACGAGCAACTGTGCAATGAAGATTTTAACAATCGTCACCAATGGAAAGACGGTTGTGTAACCGAGATTGGGTAGGTCGTTATGGGTTTGCTCATTTGCGAATGCCAGTGCGGCAGGTTGCGTGTGAATGCCCGAGACGATACCGATGAGTCGCCCCATTGGGATGCGCAAGAGCTTGTAGCCGATGAAGAGCGCAGAAAATGCGGCACTGGTTGTAACCAGTAGTCCAGAGAGAAAAATCCAGATGCTGTGGGGAGCTGTAATTTGCGCCACAAACTCGTAGCCAGCGCGCGTGCCCACGCCAGCCAGAAACATCACCAGCCCGATTTGACGCAAAGTAAGATTGGCGCTGTATGGGATGTTCCAGATAATCGTGCCAGTGCGTCCTTTTGCTCCCAAGATAAGACCGGCAACCAGTGGCCCACCTGCAATACCTAACTTGAATGTGGCGCCACTGGGCAACGGAATCGGAATTAATCCAAGCAGAAGCCCTATTGAAATACCCACGCCCAGTGAAATCACATCGACTTCGCTAAGCGCCTTGTAAGAATCCCCAAAGAATTTGCTGACTTCCTCCATTCGGTCTTTGGGTGCAACAACGCGCACGCGGTCGCCTAACCACAGGGTTGTATCGCTGTCAGGGATAAAGTCGTGGTCGCCACGGCGCACGCGTGCCACGCGAGCTTCAAACTTTTCGCGTAGATGGAGCTCCGAAAGCTTCTTGCCCACCACTTCTGGATTCGACACAAACACGCGCCGAAAGTCCAAGTTCGAGCGGTCGTCCTCAAGCGGACGGCGAGCCACTTCACCTAAGAAGGCAGCAATGCGCTGTGCTTCGTCAGGAGCAGCGATGAAATTGACAAAATCACCCACTGCTAACTGTGCACCATCGTGCGCCAGTGTGAGATGCCCTTGATGTAGCCAGCGCACAAACCGCACGGTCCAACCGTATCGATGACGCAAATGTCCTAAGGTCTCTACGCAGGCATCGGGATTAGTAACTTTCACCGTCAGCGTGATGAGATGGTCTGCACCACCAAGTTGAGGTGCAAACGCTTTAGCCTCTTCGGCATAATTGATTCGCCAAAGGCGCTGCAGAATGTAAATCGCTCCAATGACGCCCAGAACACCCATCGGATAGCAAAGCGAATAAGCAATGACAGGTTCAGAGAAGATTTGAACGGCTGTGTCAGGCAAAGCATGTATGCGCTCTCGCAAGTATTGAATCACATTAGCTAAGGCGGGCGTGTTGGTCATACTGCCCGCAAAAATGCCGGCCGAAGTGCCTGCCGAAAAGCCGAAGAGAAAGTGTAGCGCAGTAACAAGAGCGCCTACACTAAGCAACACAGAGACAGCAAACAGATTTTCCCGTAAACCTTCGCGCCGAAGTGAAGAAAGAAAAGTCGGTCCGCTGGCTAGACCGATGGTGTAGACGAACAGCACAAGACCAAAGAGATGACAAAATTCAGGCAGCTCGACCGTCGGCCCGAGTGCGCCAAACGCTAAACCTACAAACAGCACAGCTGCAATACCCAAACTAAACCCCCCGATGCGAACTTTGCCAATGAGATAGCCGATGCCTGCAACGAGGAAAAGCAAGAGCAGGGAGTTTTCGGAAAGCAGATGAACAACAACTTGCATAGAAATGCTGAGAGATGAACTGGTTTGTGCAGGGTGCTTGCCTTGCACCAAGCCTTACAAAGATAAGGCCGCGCTGCACAAAGTGTGTTGCGCCAAAACGACAAGGCTACTCTGAAAGTAGCACTTCAATGATGCGATGTTCCAGTTGCTTGACATCTGCTGCGACATCAGCGCGGGCAATCACGCGCAACTGCTTGGTAGCACGCTCAAACGACTCAATAAGCGTGGCTTGAAAGGCAGAAACACCTGACTCGCTAAACGGCACGAACGTTCTGGCTTTGATGCGGTAGAGCTGCAGCTCACGAAAATCCTGAAGGTCAAAAATGGTCTTCTGCGAAGGGGCATCGATGAGTACTTCGTTGCCAGTGAGCGTTTTTTGGGTCTTTTGCGCTACAAGTGTGCAAATGGCGTGCTCTTTAAGCTTGCGGCGGCGTGCGTCAGACGAAAGAAAACTAAGCGCATGCATTTCATCGGGATTCAAGTGAAAATTGAGCGTAATTGCGCGTTTGTAGGGTCGGCGTTCAATCAGCGCATCAATCAAAGCAAGCAAAGCAGTGTGGCGGGACGGTATGGCAGCGCGCAAATCAAATAGCAGGCGCTCATCAGAAGTGGAGTAAAAAATTCGGCGAAGGGATGCGGGCTCTAACTGGGATTCATCTAAGGCATCTTGAATGAAGCGCTTGAGCATCGTGGAAAAAGCGCGAACCGTATGGTGCCAATACACATTGCGCATCATCATATACTTGGCAAACATCAGGCTCTCCAGCGGCGCAATACCTTTTTCAGTGATGGCAAAACGGCGGCGCTCGGCATCAGGCACAAACGATTCAATGAGACGCTCAATATCAATGCTGCCGTAGGGGATATTGCAGTGGTGTGCATCGCGCATCAGGTAATCCATCTTATCTGGGTCTAAGGTGCCGCTGATGAGCTTAGCAAACTTATGCGGCTGACGCCCCGTAACCATCTCAATTACTTCCTTCGGATTGAGTTGCCAATCGTCTGCTAAGATGTCGTAAAGTCGCCCAAACTGTGAGTGGGATTGCTGCACAAAGGTTTCGGTAAGGTCTTGGTGGTCATCGAAAACGATGTCGTTTTGACTGGTAAGCGGCTGTTTTTCGACAATGTGAGCATGCGGGTAGTGTCCGATGTCGTGCAGGAGACTGGCTGCTAAAATAAGCCGGCAAGCTGTGTCATCGAAACAAAATGACGGGGTTTGCAGCGAAGCAGTCAGCGGGTTCGTTACCAAGCGTTGCAGGATAAGTTTGGTAAGATGATAGACGCCAAGCGAATGTTCGAAGCGGGTGTGCGTAGCGCCCGGAAAAACATGATGCGCAAAAGAGAGTTGCCGAATGCCTTTCAGACGCAGAAAGACAGGGTGGGAGATCACTTTTCGCAGTGCATGATCGAGCGGAATATGCCCCCAGACAGGAATGCGGATATATCCGCCGTCAGCCGAGAAAAGAAACATTGGGAGCGACATAAAGCAGCTGAATGTTACGCTCTGGAGGATTTAGACTTCGGTGTGCTTTGAATTTCTTTGAATTCAGCGTCCTCAATTTCGTCGAAGCGTAGCGGGCGCTGGTAGGGCGGTTTGACATGTTTCGGCGCGCTAAGCCGCACATAAAGGAAACGCAGCACATAATACAGGGCAAACCCTATTGCGAAAAAAAGAAGAATCCGAATCATACTGCCCCCCAATGAGGTTCAATAGAGCTTTCGCTCAGGATTGAAGTATTCTGTCCCCGAATGTGTTTTGTTGCAAATTAAATCAAAGATTTCTTCAAAGTCAGCTGGGTTTGAGACAAAATCAATTTCGGAGGTATTGATGATAAGCAAAGGGGTTTTTTTGTAGCGGAAGAAAAAATAGTTATAAGCGTCGTGCAAATCACGAATGTAGCTTTCTGTGATGTTTTTTTCGTAGGGACGAGCACGTCGCTTGATGTTCTGCATCAGCCGCTCAGGCGTGGATTGCAGATAAACCACCAAATCAGGCAGAATGATAGATTTATCCATCAAATTGACGATGGTTTCATAAAGTCGAAGTTCATCGTCTTGTAAGTTGAGGTAGGCAAAGATTTTGTCCTTGTCAAAAATGTAGTCAGTAATTAAGTATTCGTGAAAAAGGTCAAAGTGGCGGAATTGCTGCTGCTGCTTGTAGCGGCTGGCTAAGAAAGAAAGCTGTGTTTGGAAGGCATACCGCTCGGGATTTTCGTAGAAGCGCTCCAAAAACGGATTATCTTCAAACTCCTCCAAAATTGGGCGAGCTGAAAGTCGCTCGGCAAGTTTCAGCGCTAAGGTGGTTTTCCCCACACCGATCACACCTTCAATTGCAATGTATTTGGGCACTTGCATAGATGTTACCGGGCTTCCTTTCGTAGCTTTTCTTTAAGCTCTAACTCATAGACGTGATACTTGAACGCTAAGCGGCCGTTGATGAAGACGACAGGAATTTTCGAGCCATATTCCTTCATCAAATCCTCGTCATCGTTGAGCTTAATTTCACGCAGCTCAAATGGAATTTCACGTCGGACTTTCAGGAGCACGGCTTTTGCTTCATCACAGAGGCAGCAGCCGTCTTTCGAGTAAAGCTCAACCAAAACCATACTTCAAGTGATAAGGGTTTGTTTGGATTTAGCCGCCTTTTTCTTCGCTGAAACTTTTGCAGGGGTGGTCGCAACGGGTTGATGAGCCACAGACCGCCAGCCAATAGCAGCAACTATCCATAACACAATGGAAACAAGTTGCGCCTGAGTTAAACCGAAAGCAACGATGTCATTTAAGCGAATAAATTCCACAAAAAAGCGACCAGTGGCTTGAAGTGCCAGAAAAAGAAAAAATAGCTGTCCATCGGGGCGAGGCTGCAGGCGCATGCGCCAGAGCACAGCAAAGAACATGAGAGCGTAGAGCGTTTCATAAATCGGCGCAGGGTGCACGGGAATGTCATCAGGCACAGGGCGGTCAGGAAAGAGTCGCTTAAACTCACGCACAAGCTGTGGATTTTTCTCAGCCAGCGTAGAGATAATGCCGTTGGGATAAGTCATTGCCCACGGCACATCAGTAGGCTGACCGTAACAGCCATCACCAGCAAGGAGGCAACCAATGCGACCGATACCATATGCCAGCATCACAGCAGGAGCAGCAGCATCAAGAAATGGAAGAATAGGCACTTTTTTGAGACGAAGGTAGATGTAGTTACCAATAAGTGCCAAAATTAAGCCGCCGTAGTAAGCCAAGCCGCCTGCGCTAAGAAGCGTGCCAATCGGGTCGCGCCGAAGTTCATCTAAGTGCTCAACGACATCAAAGAGCTTTGCCCCAACAATGCCTAACACCAGAGAAAGAATCAGAATGGTATTGGTTACATCTGGTAAGCCTTTGCGTGCAACTTCTTTAGCAGTTAGGTAATTAGCGACCAGAAATGCTAAGGCGAGCATGGCGCCAAAACTGTAAAACTTCAGCGGCCCAATGGAAAAAAGCTCTGGATACACGTGTGGCGACTGATTTCATTGGTTAGGCGACTGGAAAATAACTTTCAAGTCGTCATTTATCAAGCTTTAGATGTGCTAAAATTTCGCTAAGTAAAAGCGCTTGCTGCTCACCTGTTTGCAGATTCTTGAGTTGAAATTTCCCTGACTGCAATTCGCTTTCACCAGCGATGACGGCATATTTGGCTTGCATACGATTGGCTTCACGGAGCTGAGCTTTTAGACTGCGTCGCAAGATATCGACTTCGGTTGCAATACCTTCTTTGCGAAAAAGATAGGCAGCCCCAATTGCCCACTGACGGGCTGAGTCAGACTGGGCGACAATCATCACGGTAGGCGCAGGGGGGCGGAGCGAATCAAACAAGTGATGCTTCTCCATTGCAATCATCAGCCGCTCCATGCCTGAAGCAAAACCTACGGCAGGCACAGGGGCATCGCCGCCAAGAAGCACTGAGAGCATATCGTAGCGACCGCCGCCGCCGAGTGCATCTTGTGCACCCAAGTCTTCGCTTTGCAGTTCAAACGCAGTGCGAGAGTAGTAATCTAAGCCGCGCACTAAGCAAGGGTCAATCACAAAGGGAATGTCAAAATCAGTAAGAAAGGCTTGCACAGCTTCAAAGTGTGCACGGGATTCATCGTCAAGGTAATCTATGATGCGAGGGGCTTGACGAATGAGTTCTTGCAAGTCAGGGTTCTTAGAGTCCAAGATACGCAAAGGATTTTTCTCGAAACGCTCTTTGGAGACTTCGTCCAGTGCATTATAGTGCGGACGCAAATACTCTCGCAAAACCGAGCGATAGGTCTTGCGTGTCTCAGCATTGCCGAGGCTGTTGAGCCGCAGCGTTGTGCGGCGAATTCCTAACTCACGGTAAATCATCATCATCAGCGCAATCACTTCGGCATCTGCTTCTGGATTCGGACTGCCTAAACACTCACAGCCAAATTGCCAAAACTGACGCTGGCGACCTGCTTGCGGACGCTCTTTGCGAAAGAGTTCAGCAATGTAGTAGACTTTAACTAAGGGCGCTTGTGAGCCAAGATGATGTTGCAAGTAAGCGCGCACTACACTGGCGGTCATCTCAGGACGCAACGTGAGGGATTCTGAATTGGGGTCGGGTTGAAAAGAATACATTTCCTTGCCAACAATATCCGTTGTCTCACCAATGCCACGCTGAAAAAGAGCAGTCTCTTCGAAAATCGGTGTGCGAATCTCGCGGTAGCCAAATCGCTCGAAGACGGCACGCACACGCTGTTCGACATATTGCCACTTGTAACTTTCGTCGGGCAAGATGTCTTTCGTGCCTTTGACAGACTGAAATTTCATATTGCAGGTGGTATGGGCTTAGATTTCAGGGAAGGATTGTTCCTCGAGTTGGAACAGCTCAACTACTTCGGCAGGCGATTCGGCGCGCATGAGTTTCTCTCGCATTGCATCAGACCCCACAACGCGTGAAATACGACTGAGAAGTTTAAGGTGCTGCGTAAGCATCTGCTCTGGCGTAGCTAAAAGAAACACCAGCTTAACGGGTTCATCGTCAATGGCGGCAAATTCGACTTCTTTTTTCAGGACAGCAAAAGCCAAAAGAGGAGCACTCACCGCGCTGGTTTTAGCATGTGGTAGAGCGACATTTTTGCCAATGCCAGTGGTCATCTCCTTTTCGCGCTTTAAGACATCGCTACGCAACTTTGCTTTATCCAGAACCGCAGGGTGTGTAGACGCCAGCATGAGCATTTTTTCTATCAAATCGTTCTTCGACTTGGCTTCCAGACCAATCTGGATATACTTCTCGGAGATGATGTCAGAGAGTTTCATTGTCCGGCGCTTATAACAACTTCGAACATCTCTGGACTCTTTGCGGAAACTGCAAAGGCTACAAATATAGCAAAAGCCGCAGAGCTACATTACATATTTGGCATACAAAAATACGGCTGGTGCGGCAAGGCAGAGAGAGTCGAATCGGTCGAAAAAGCCACCATGCCCAGGAATAAGGTGGGAAGAATCTTTTAGGCCACTTTCGCGCTTGAACATTGATTCTACCAAATCGCCCAAAGCACCCAGCACACCCACAATGAGCCCAATCGCAACCCAGTGTATGGCTGAAACGGAGCTAAGCCACCAGCGACCGAGTCCGAGTGTAACCAAAAGCCCACTGAGCAGCCCTAAGAGGAATCCCTCCCATGTCTTGTTGGGGCTGTGTCGCGCAAAAAACTTTGCTTGGATAAATTTCCCGCCCGAGTGTTTCCCGCCAAAGTAAGCCGCTGTGTCAACAGCCCAGATGCCAAGAAACACTATCATCGTCAAAGACCCTAAGGGTTCACTCTGGCGCAAAAAAAGCAAGGTTGAAAGACATAGCGGGGCGTAAAGAATCGCAAGCAGTCCTGCACCGACGTTGTGAATCGGTGAGCCATGCTTGTGAAAAAGCTCCGCCGCAGCCAAAAGCACAACGGAGGCGAGAATCAAATGTTCAAGGGGGAAGAAGCGATAATGCGCATTGACAAGTAAGCCGGCACCTAAGGCATAGATCAACGGCTCAATTGGGAAAGTGTGTGTGGCTCTGAAAATCTGCATCATTTCATAGAGAATGCCCATAGCGATAATGAGCATCACAGCTAGGAACAAGAGGCCGCCCGTGTAGACACTAAAAAGAATTAACGGGCCAAAAATCGCAGCAACGACAATGCGCTGCACCAAGTTGAGACTCAATTTTCACTCTCCCAATTTGGCTCTTGTGCATCCAATTCAATGAGCAGACGAACTGCTTCGTCGTAGTGTTCAGCTCTGACCAAAACATAGACTGGCTCTGCCACGCTAATGCTATGTAGCATACCATCTCGCTTGGAATAAAGATAGGCATCAATATTGGAACTGGCTAAATATGCACGTAAAAGCTCGGCTTCAATTGGCGAAGTAAGCTGTGCAAGGGTTCGCCAAGCCTGAGGTATGTCGCTGTCAGAAAAGCACTTCATTGCCTCATAGCAAATCAAAGTTATAGCGCCGAGATACGAACTTCTGCAAGCACGCTTTCTACGGTGAAGATGCCGCTACAGAACGGCGATACAGCCACAGCAGGCCTGCTGTAACCAGAAGGGAAATCAGCATTGCGCCAATCGCTTCAGGTGAAGCAATATCTGGTTCATCAGACTGCAAGCGTTTGGCTAGTTCATCGCTAATCCCAAGCTGCTCTTTATGCCGAATCGCTATCAAACCCAGCACGGAGAAGAAGTTGTTTGCAAAATGTGCCACGATTGGGACAAGCAGCGAGCCAGATGATGCGCGAAGATAAGACAAATACACGCCTAAGAGAATGAGGGGAATAACTTGTGCAGGATTGAGGTGATACAAGCCGAACAGTACGCCAACGACCACCACAGCACGGCGAGAGGGCATAGCCCTCTGGAAATTGCGCTGCACATAACCCCGAAAGAGCAATTCCTCACAAATCGCAGGCGTCAGCACTACTACGCCGACTACGGCAATGAACTCAAGGGGGGTGCGCACAAGTGTCAGGCGTTCTAAAAGCGCTTTATACTGTGCATAAAGTGGGCGAATGGCGTCGCCCCAACCCAAAACATCATTCATAATCACCAGCTGCAAGTCACCAACATAGCTTAGAAACGGCGACATTGCCATAATTGCTAGTGAGCTATAAAGCAGAGTGTGGATAGATGGTGTGGCGCGCCATGCCAGAAACTCCATACTAATAGCTGAGAAGGGCTTGCGACCAGTGTGCAGTGAAACCAGTATCAAGGTGGGAATGGCAAGAAAGACAATCTGCGATAAGACTTGTGCGGCACGCATGGCGCCTTCATGACCTGTGGGGGCAGTGAGTGATTCCACACCTGCTAAGGCAATCGTGAAAATAGCGCCGCCTATCTGGTAGAGAAAAAGCAAGACAAACAGCGCTGCAAGGGATACTAGCACAGGCGAGAATTGCTCACGCTCAAAATATCCAGCGTAGGGCAGAAAGACAGGTGAAGATGGTGGCTTTTCTGACTCTTTTGACTCTGATGGCGGTGGTGCTTCCATTGACACAAATGCGTTCAATTCAAAATGCTTGGCTCAAAATTCAAAAGGAAAACCGATTTTCCCAAACTAAGCAGGGTGGCATTGGCTCAGTCTCTTTTTTTGCATTTAAGGAAAAAGTATGCCTAAATTCTGCGCCACGCAAGCGCCTCGCACCTTGCGTTAGGGAACAAAAACTGTAACAATTGAACCAAACAAAGCAATGCAGCGACGCGATTTTCTAAAACTGGCTGGCTTAGGTCTGGGTGCAGCGCTAATGCCTTTGCCAGCTTTCTCGGTGCCAATTAGCGAAAGTCAAGCCCGCACACCACTCTTGGACTTTGCAGATAAAAAGGCCTTAGCTGATGTGGCTCTAAACACGGCAAAGTCACTGGGAGCAACTTATTGCGATGTGCGGATTGGTCGCTATCTCAATCAAGCCATTTTGACGCGTGAGAACCGCGTGCAGGGTATTGTCAATACACAGTCTTTTGGCGTTGGCGTGCGGCTGATACTCAATGGCACGTGGGGGTTTGCTTCTACGAATAATGTAACGCCCGACGGCATTCGGCGCGTAACGCAGCAAGCAGCGGCTATCGCCAAAGCTAATTCGCGCTTGCAAAAAGAACCCGTCAAACTAGCGCCACAAGCTGGGCAGGGAGAGCGAACTTGGAGGACGCCTATCAAGAAAAATGCCTTCGAAGTGCCAATTGCCGACAAGGTGAATTTCCTCTTAGCAGTCAATGCCGAAGCAATGAATCTCGGCATTCGCTTTGTAAACTCGCAGCTCTTTATGGTAAATGAGCAAAAATTCTTTGCCTCCACCGATGGCTCATACATTGACCAAGATGTGCATCGCATCTATCCAACCTTTACCGTGACGGCAGTTGACATCATCAATCGAAAGTTTCAGACAAGAAATGCGCTGTCAATGCCATGCGGAATGGGGTATGAGTACCTCGAGGGAGATGCATCAGAAAAACAAACGGCGGCAGGCGGTGTAACAACGCTCTACAAGAAGCGATACGATATGATTGAGGACATTCGTCAAGCGGCTAAGCAAGTGCAAGAAAAGCTCTCCGCCAAGTCCGTCGAGGCAGGCAAATATGACTTGGTCTTAGACCCCTCGCATCTTTGGCTCACGATTCACGAGTCTGTAGGGCATCCACTGGAGCTGGACCGCGTGCTCGGCTATGAAGCTAACTATGCAGGCACCAGCTTTGCTACGCTCGATAAGTGGCGTTCCAAATCGTTCAAATACGGTTCGCCAATTGTCAATTTCTTTGCAGATAAAACGCAAGAAGGCTCACTGGGCTATGTGGGCTGGGACGATGAAGGTGTGCCAACCAAGCGCTGGGATTTGGTCAAAGATGGTATTCTGGTCAACTATCAAGCCATTCGCGACCAAGTGCATATCATTGACCAGCAAGAATCGCATGGCTGCTGCTATGCCCAAAGCTGGGCAGATGTGCAGTTCCAGCGTATGCCAAATGTGTCGCTAGCACCCGGCAAAACGCCCCTAACGCCCGAAGAGATTATCAAGGATGTAGAAAAAGGTATCTATATCATTGGCGATGGCTCTTTCTCAATCGACCAGCAGCGATACAACTTCCAGTTTGGCGGTCAGCTTTTCTATGAAATTCGAAATGGCAAAATTGTAGGAATGTTGCGTGATGTGGCTTATCAAGCAAACACGCAAGAGTTTTGGAATTCTTGCGTTGCGATTTGCGATGAGCGAGATTTTCGCTTAGGAGGGGCATTCAACGATGGTAAGGGTCAGCCGCCACAAAGCAATGCAGTCTCGCATGGCAGTGCTACAGCACTCTTTAAGAACGTCAATGTGATTAACACTGCACGCAATATCTAAGTTGCGGTCAGTCTCCCCCACGATGGCTCTGCGAACGGCTTAGTAAGGGACGGTGGCGTATCTCTATGCGCATCAGTATACCGTTTGCACAGTTTGTTCAGGCGTTCTGATAAGGTAAGTGCGGTTGCGGTAAAAAAGACGTGCTGCAACAAATACCACTGCGTCAGATGGTAGCTCGTCAATAGAAGGCGTGTGTGTCAAGCGAAGTTGCAGCACGGAGGGAGAAGGGCGAACCGCTTGTGGTTCGGTGCGGCACGACCAGACTTTTTCTCCGTGCACAACCCAGACTCGCTTTACACTAAGACGTGGAAAGCGTGATTGTGAGCTAGAAAGCGTAATCTGTCCGAGCAAGGACTTGCGGTAGGTGTTGCCGACGCTTGGCATGTTGTCATACCAAAGGTCAGCTGTCAGGGTTAGCGAGTGCTTCGAAAGTTTGATAGAAGTGGGTGCGCTCCGCAAGCGGCTGGCGCTGAGCTCAGCAGACTGCGCTACGCCTCGCTCTGTTGCAAAGAAAAGCGTAGCGTAACCAAGCAGAAGCAAAGAGAAGGTAGCAAGGTGCATAGCGTTGAATGTAGAGTGGTTATTTGGCTTTCAGACAAACTGCTGTGATGTCATCGTATTGCTCCCCTTCGGGTTGAAAATGCTGAACCGCCTCGACAACTGCATGGAGCGTCTCTTGAGCACTGTCGGAGCGATGTGCAATAAGCAAGGCTTCCAACCGTGTCTCTTCGAAAGGTTCACGCTGCGCATTCATTGCTTCCGTGATGCCATCGGTGTAAAGGAAAAGTGTATCGCCCGATTGCAAAATCACTCGCTCTATCTGGTAGGGGGACAGCGTAGGAATCACACCTAAAATGACCCCACCTTTTCTAAGTGCAATAAGACTGCCATCAGCGCGCACCAGATAGGGCGGATTGTGTCCAGCATTCACCGACTCGAGCACACCCGTGCGGCAGTTCAAAATGCCGCAGAAAAATGTAACGAACTTATCCTCTGGCGTATTCTCATACATAATCGTGTTGATTTTGCCTACAAACCTCGAGAGGTCAAAGGTAGCGGGCTGATATGAGAGAAGATAAGCTTTGATAGACGCTTGAAGATTAGCCATAAGCAAAGCTGCCGGCATGCCTTTGCCCGTTACATCAGCGATAGCAATGAACAAATGCTCATCGTCCAGCATCATGGCATCGTAGTAGTCGCCACCGACTTGAAAAGTGGGCAAGTTGATGGCTGCAATGTCGTAGCCACCGATAACGGGGAGGTATCGTGGCAAAAGTGCGGACTGAATTTCACGTGCAACTTGAAGCTCTTTTTCGATAGCTTGCTTCTTGAGCGTCTCTTCAAATAGGCGACGCTGCTCGAGGGCATTTGCGGCTTGGGCAGCCGCCAGCGCCATAAAATCAATATCCGATTCAGAGAAGGGGGTTTCACTATATCGGGCGCTAGTCAGCAAAAGCCCAATCGGCTGTTCGTTAACACGCATCGGAATTGCAAGCCGCACGTCGGCTGCATAAAGCTCTGGATAGGTTTGCGCAGTGAGCTTAACAGGTTGTAGGGAGGCAAAGAGCTGTTGCAGCTCTTGTGGTGAGGCTGGAGCCGTCTCAAAGCCTTGACAGGCTTCGGCGACGAGCGACTCACCTTGCCAAAGATAAGCGGCGCAGCTTTTAATGAACATCTGCCCTGAAATGGAACGCAGCATCAGGCGCAGAATCTCAGTGCGACTCATGGCCACATTGTATTCTTTGGCAAGTTCCAAGAGCGTGCGCAGCTTTTGCACCGATTGATCGAGCATACGGCTTTGTTGGCGCAGCTCTGCAAATGTGTATGCATTCTCTATTGCGGTGGCAGCAAGCGATGCAAGCGATTCAATAAACTTGTGCTCTGCATCAGAAAAGGGGGCTTTGCTGGGCTTTTCACCAAGTCCCAAGTAGCCAATTTCTCGCTTCGGCGAGATGATAGGGAAAAGTGTAAGGTGAAACTGCTTAGCAAATTCATCTAAGTCAAAAAAATCTTTGGGCAGGTCTCTAAGTCCCCGTGCAAGCGCTACACGATAGACTTTCTCCAAATTGTCTTGATACGATTCTGTAATCACGCATGCGCGTGTGAGCAGGAACTTTCCCATCACCGTGCGGATAATGTGCGAGAGGATAAACTCCAATTCATCGGACGCGTTCAGGATTTTGCTGGTCTCGAGCAATGAATTCAAATCAAGTTGCGAAACTGTTGTGCTGCTTGTCGGCAAAGTCTCCGCAGATGATAATGAATGGGCTTCAGGCATCGTGAGAAAAATTTGGTTGGCAGGAAGATACGCTGAAGTCGCTAAACGCACAGAGCAGCTACTCTGAGGAATTGGGCAAGCGTTTGGTCAGGCGTAGGCGGTTGTGAGAGCCGTCGGCAATGTAATCAATTTCATCAACCAGTAGGCGGATAAGTTTAATGCCTAATCCACCGCGCTGGCGTTCTTTGAAGTATTGCTGTGTGTCTGGAATAATGTGTGTGCGTAGGTCATAGCTTTTGCCATCATCATCAATGACAACAGCGAAAGCTCTACCATTCGTTTCGATTGAGATATTGATAAAGTGAAACGGCTCACCATTATAGCCATGGCGAATCACATTAGCACAGGCTTCATCAGTGGCAAGCACGATTTTCTCTGCGTCGGCGGCAGAAAACCCAAACTGTAGAGCAGCCTCTCGCACAAAGGCTCGGACGCGCCCAAGTTCATCTGTTCGGCTCAATATGGTTAGCGCGTAGTAAGGATTGTAACCATAAGTGTTGGCCATCGTTGCAACTGCTCCGAATTAGGTCGTCGCCGATGTTTTGAATTTCTCAATAGCCTCTCTCTCGTCTTTATAGATTTCATAAAGCATCGGAAAGCCCAGCAGGTCAAAAATCTGGTAAATTTTCTCGGGCATATTGGAGAACTTTATGTCGCCGCCGTTGGCGCGGACATCATCAATGAACGCCATAAACACGCCAAGCCCCGCGCTGGAGATATAGTTCAGGTTAGAGAAGTTGATGATGAGGTTGAAATGCTTTTTCTGGATGAGGTCTTGAATGGTGCGCTCAAGCTGAACCGAAGTGTGGGCATCTAAGTCGCCAGAAAGGTCAATGACCGTAACTGCCCCAACTGTTCGCACGGTGCTTGTGAATGTAGCCATAACTATGGTAGAAAGTTCATTGCATAGATTGCTGTGAAAGGCTGTTTGGAAATGCCACGCAAAGATAAGTGTGCTCGAGCAACTTTTTTACATCATAGACTTGTAAAAGGTTGCGTGTTAGTGTGAAGCAGGGGTGTCACAACGCTTAATAACCAAAATAGTCAGGTCATCTTTGACGCTCCCACCTGCTCCTGCAAAAGTATTAACTGCCTCAAACAGCGCTTGCTTAATCTCACTTGCTGAGCGGTGCTTGTGCGCGCTAAGAAGCGTAAGCAAGCGTTCGAAACCAAATGGTTCACCTGCTGAATTCACCGCATCAATTAGACCATCAGTATAAAACACAACCGCATCGCCGGGTTTAAGGAAAAGTGTCTCGGTGCGTATGGCACGCTGAAACAAATCGCCTGCATTCAGCCCAAGCGCCAATCCGGGCACTTTGACCAGTTGTGCCCCTTCTGCAGTAAGTAGAACCATGGGACAATGCCCCGCATTGGAAAAACGAACCGTGTGGCTATGGACATCAAAAATGGCGTAAAGGGCACTGACGAAGGACTTTCTATCCAGACTGCGTGAAAGCGTTTCATTAGCACGAATTAAAAGGTCAGATGGCGTATCGGGATACAGTGTGCAGAGTGATTGAAAGATACCTTTAAGTTCAGCCGTGTAGAAGGCTGCAGAAGCGCCTTTGCCAGAGACATCAGCAATCATCACGCCGAATTTGCAGATAGAGCTATTGCTGCTGCTCAAAGCAAGGTAGTCGTAAAAGTCGCCGCCTACTTCGAAAGCAGGGTAAGAGAGACTATCCATTTCATAGTTAGGCACGGCTAAGGGGGTATGGGGCAAAAGACGCAGCTGAATTTTCTGCGCAACCGCAAGTTCCTGCTGCATTCGCTCCTTATCAATAACCTCACGCACCAACCGTGAGTTTTGAATCGCAATGGCAGCTTGGTCAGCAAAAGTGCTAATCAGCTCCACATCATCTTTGACAAATCCATACTCAACATCTTTGGCTACGGTTAGGACGCCAATTAAATTGGCACGTGAAATAAGCGGCACAGAGAGCGTGGAGACAATTTTGGCTGGCTCTTTGCGGCGCTTGCGACCAAGTCGCCGAAGGAAATTAGTCAGAGGCGTTGCGTCTTTCACAATGCGGCTATCGGTTTCAATGTCATCGACGCGAATCTGACGTGGATTATGACACATTTCCTCCCAGAGAAAGTGAGCCTTTGCTGCAAATTCGTGCAAGTGCTCCGTTGATACATTCTGGCGCACCACTGTCTTGAAATAACCTTTGCTGGTTTTCCACTGCAAATTAGGCAAATGTGGAGCTTGCTCTGCATTTAGGCTTTTTTCATCAAAGGGCTGGTAGAGGTCAAGCCATCCGCATGATGAAGCGCCTGCCGCACTGCACGCATATGAGACCAGCGATGAGTAGATTTTTTCTTCATCAAAAACCTCCGATGCAAAGCGGCTCATTGCGTAGAGGTTGCGCACCTCTGAATTTTTTCGTTCCAGCGCTTCGGACGTAGGCAAGTAAGAAAGTAGGCTAAAGAGCGTGGTAGCAAGGTAAATTGCAACGAAGGTCGTTATGCTTGAGAGAAAGAACCCAACAGTGCCGCTGTAAGCCAAAAAATAATCTGGGCAATCCATCGCATAGAACGGCACCAGTTCTGCCAAAATTCCGATGACGAGAAAGAGCGTGCGAATCTTATCGCTGCGGCTTAGCGGCAACACCCACGAAAGGCGAAACGCATTGACCAGCATCATCACAATCGCCAGTGCCGCAAAGGCGATGCTTACAGGATTGCCAATCTCTTGTGGTAGAGACCCAATTTCTGAGAGACTGGCAACCAGCATCAGCACCACCATCGCAAGGAAATTTGATTGCGTATTCTTGGCACGCCGAAAGAAAATGAGCCGCTCTAACACCACCAGCGAAGCCAGTAGCAGAGAACCAAAGCCAAGCGTGATAAGGTGAGTTTTAAAGACAGTTTGCAACGACATCGCACGCCAAAATCCATCTGGACTCTGTGTGTCGTATCCTGAACGAGGCAAAAGCCACCCTAAGACGACGGTGGCAGAAAGGAGTAATCCAAATGAGGTAAATCCTTTCCAGAACGATTCAGCAGGCTCAAGCCAAAGGGGTGAGTCCGGTAAAGCATAGCGTTTTAGCTGCATACGAATCAGGTAGTAAAGCACCGCATACATCACGATAGCAATAAGGTCTTTCAGCACATACAGTCCGCCAGAAAGCACCCGAGCACGATGAGCATAAAAAAGACCGATATCAATCAGCAAGAGCGATGCTTCACAGACTATGACAAGTGCAAGGAAAATGTATGTGAGCCGCGATGATGTTTGCATATCGCCATGATGATGTAGAAGGCTCTCGTTCTAACGCTTCGCTTTCAGCACAAGTTGCATAGCAAGCAGACTACAATTAAGCCCAGAGTGATGCGTTGCCTTAGCCGAAAGCGTCGCTTAACGCTGCTCCACTCCAGCGCTGCGCTGCAATCCCTCAAAGGCCGACTAAAAAAGCAGCAGTATGCAAAGGTGCTGAAGCGGAGCTATACCCTGCAACGCCAGCCAAGATTTTGGTGTTTTCTTCCACAAAGAGGAAAACGTAAACGATTTTGAGGATTATGCAACTCACTAAACTGAAGCGATACAAAGACAATGCGCTGATGCTTACATGGAGCGATGGCAGCACCACTTACATTACGCTGGAAAAACTGCGCAATGAGTGCCCTTGTGCCAACTGTAAAGGCGAGACAGTGCTCTTCGAGAGCTACCAGCCGCCCAAGCTCTCTGTGCATGTGCCTGGAATGTATGAGCTGAAAAAAGTGGAGGTCGTGGGCAATTACTCCATTCAGCCGCACTGGGGCGATGGACATCAAACTGGGCTTTACACATTCGACTACCTGCGACGCATCTCTTCACCCAAAGAGCCAACTGCGGAACAAGCAACAGCGTCTTAGGTTCGCCAAAGAAAGTTTGTCGCTGCCCTGAGCACGGGGCTGACTTAGAAGGGAGCGTCATCGGGGTTAAGCGTCTCTGGCGGTTTCGGCGGCAACACATCGCGCTCTAAGCGCTCAGCGGCTTGAGCAGACTGCACCTCATCTTGCAATGAAAAATCCGACGCGGTATAGACGCTCGAGAGTGACTCAAACTTACCAAACTGCTTAAGAAACTTCAGCCGCACCTCACCAATCGGACCGTTGCGCTGCTTACCGATATCCACAACAATAATATCCTTCGTGGAAAGACCATCAGGGAAGTTCTGCACGCCATAAAGCTCTGGGCGAGAGAGAAACATGACCACATCGGCATCTTGTTCAATAGAGCCAGATTCACGTAGGTCAGAGAGTTGCGGTTTGCGGTCTGCTCCACGCTGTTCAATAGAGCGATTGAGCTGAGAGAGCGCCACAACAGGAATGTTCAGCTCTTTGGCTAAGCTTTTCAAAGCACGTGAAATTTGTGCAATCTCTTGCTCACGATTTGCCTTGCCATCTTTGACAGGAGTGATAAGCTGCAAGTAGTCAATCACGACCATTCCGATGTTTTGCTCTTGCTTCATTCGCCGAGCTTTAGCGCTAAGTTCAATGATGGAAATGCCAGGCGTGTCGTCAATGAAAATAGGGGCTTGCGCCAGTTTATCCATCCGTGCCATGATGCTGACCATCTCTTGCGATGTGATGCGTCCCGTTCGCACGAGATTGGAGTCAACCATTGCTTCAGCGCAGAGCAATCGCTGCGCAATTTGCAGCTCAGACATTTCCAGACTGAAAAAAAGCACGGGCGTGCGGGTTTCCACTGCAGCGTTCCGAGCAAAGGAAAGTGCGAGAGCTGTCTTACCTGTTGAAGGGCGCGCAGCAACCACAATCATATCGGACTTTTGAAAGCCTGCTGTAAGCCTGTCTAAGTCAGCAAAGCCAGAAGGCACGCCTGTGACAGCGCTTTTGCGCGCTTGCAATTCCTCAATGACTTTGGTAGCGTGCTTTAGAAGGTCTTTAATTGGCGATGCATCTTTCTTGATACCGGTCTGCGAAATCTTGAAAATCTCCTGCGCCGCTTGCTCAATGAGGTCAAACACTTCTATGGATTGCTCATATGCGGCAGCGGTTACCTGAGTGGCTAGCGCTATGAGTCGGCGGTAGAGGTATTTTTCTTTGACGAGCTTGGCATAGTAGCTGACATTGGCGGCTGTGGCGACTTTATTAGAAAGCTCTGCGATGGCATAGTATCCGCCCACTTTGTCAAGTTCCTCGTGGCGTTTCAGCTCATCGGAGACGGAGACGAGGTCAATCGGGTCACGGCGGTTATAGAGTCGCAGCATTGCACGAAAAATGGTGCGATGCTTAGGCTCGTAAAACACTTTTTCGGCATCAATGCCAAAAATTTTTATCACTTCCTCAATAGCGTTTCCATCTAAGAGAATGCAGCCTAAAACTTCCTGCTCAACCTCAATCGCTTGCGGTGGCACTCTACCTTCTTTGGAGAAGTCAATATCTTCTCGAAACGCTCGACGGGACTTGAGTAACTTTTCCAATGGGTATGAGACACTGGTTTCTTGGCTGCGATCAAGAAATCCTCCTGCCATGGTTCGCTGATTTAAGGTTTTGCAGAAAACTGCGTTAGGGTTTTTTACTGCGCTGCACGGGCGTATTTTTCATCATAGATGCGCCGAAGCATCTGCACATCTTCCCAGCATAGCTTTTTCCAATTTGGATTGCGCAAGAGCGCAGCAGGATGATAGGTTACAATCACATCAATGTTGCGCCAGCGATGCACCTTGCCGCGCAACGCATTCATCGCTAATGAATTGCCTAAGAGTGCATTTGCTGCAACTTTGCCAAGTGCTAAAATCATTTTGGGGCGAATAATCTCAATCTGCCGAATCAAATAAGGCAGACATGCCTCGATTTCATCTGGCTCAGGATTGCGGTTGTTGGGCGGCCGGGATTTAAGAATGTTGGCGATATAGACTTCCTCACGCGTGAATTTAATGGCGGAAAGGATTTTATTGAGCAGTTCGCCAGAACGCCCCACAAAAGGGCGACCAGTTTCATCTTCATCAGCGCCGGGCGCTTCACCAATGAGCATCAGTTTGGCGCGCTCATTGCCCTCGCCAAACACATAATTTTTGCGCGTAGCGCCCAGTCGACACTTCTGGCAATTCTTGGTGGCTGCATACAGCTCCGAAAGCGTCTGGAAGCGTTGCAGCTCGTCAGCGGATTGCGCTGCACTTTGAGTGATAAGGTTACCAAACAAATCCTCTTGTGTCATAAACTGCTTTTAGCTTCTCGTGCTGTTGGCTATCACAAATAGACGACCGAACCTCCTTTTTCAATTGCAAATGTTGAGTCAAACTGCGGGCGATGCGCTGTGTTACGAGATTATGAGACTTTGGGCACAACGCAAGACTACTTGATGTTACGCAATCTTTATCGAAGAAAAAACTTGACTTTCAATTTTTTTCGTGTAGTAACCTTTGAGGTGGGTTGAAAGCAATTCGTGAGATGTCGTTCTTCGCTTCACTGCCAGTCGCTGCAAAGCAGAGCAGCCTAGACCAAGCAGCAACTGCATGTTCCAAAGCTGCAGAGATGTTGCTAACTTTGCGTCAGTGCGGTTTGCTGCGGTTTGTTTGATATCAAAAACATTTGGGAGAACTAAACTATGGCGATTTCATCTTCACCCTCTGCGACGCCCTCTTCATCAGAGCTGGGTTTGCGCGAAAAAGATTTACAGCTCTGTGTTGCACTCATTTGTGCAATCTGGTTACTGGGGTTTGCTGGACACTTTACGCCTCTCAAAGAATGGGGAGCGCTGTTCTTGTATGTAATTGGTTCGCTAGCATTGGTGCTGTGGTATGGCAAGCGTTTCCAAGCCTTTGAGCAAATTTTTCTCACGCGTCAAAATCTAAGCAAAGCCTTGCTTTGGTCGAGCCTCATTGGGAGCGTGCTCTTTTTGATGGATGTGGGAAATACCTACTTCTACTACAAAAAAGGTGGCGAGCCGATGAAAGAAATGCAAACCATTCTGGTCGATATGGGCTTTCTCTATCTATTTCCTGTGCTGATTTTGGCAGAAGAATTTCTCTGGCGAGGGCTATTCTTCTCAGCGCTATTGCGCCGTGGTATGAATCGTCATCTGGTTGTGGCGCTCACAACGCTGCTCTATATGCTGAATCACTATGCTGTTGCGCCAGTAGGGTTCTATGAGCGCTCGCTAATGGCAATGATGGCGCTGCCGATTGGCATTGCTGGCGGTTATTTAGTCTTGAAGACGCGCAATGTCTGGGCAGGTGTGTGGCTGCACTTCCTGACAATGATTTCAATGACGCTGGATATCTTCTTGATTCCAGCAATTGCAAAACCGTAGGCGTGCCTCAGTAAGAGAGCTCCGCACCAAACTGCTCAATCAGGTAGCGCACCAGTGCGTTTTTCCCAGCTAACTCTTGAAAGCGCTCTTCAAGGGTGCGCGCCTCTTTGTGAAGAGTAAGAGCGGCCTTGTCCAAAGTAACTTCAAAGGCAATATAGGCGCCGTAGAATGAACTTGCAGCGTCGCATAGCTGCGGCAGTTCATCGAGCAAAGTCTCAAAGACGATACGGCTGGGACATCTAAGGTTCAGCACGACACCGCCCGCTGGCTCAACTTGGCAGATTCGCAAATGTGAAGCAAGTCGCGACTTGCCAGACCGTTCTAGCGTCTCGATAAAACTCTGCCATTGCTCGAGCACTTTATCTAGCGCTATGCTGCTGGTTGCGTTAGAACGAACTGCAGCGGGCGCAGAGTGCTGCGCTGGCGACACAGAGGAGACAGGGCGAGCAGTAGATGATTTCGGACGGTAAGGTGTCTCTTCAACTAACTTAGAGAACCGCTCTTTCCAGGGAGAAAGGTCAAGCTTCGGTAAAGTGTCCAGCGTAGGGGAAGCAGCTTTGGCAGGCTGAATGGCAGCGACGCTGGAGACGCTAAGTGCCTCAGAGGGCATAGCTATACTTGGGCGAGACTCTTTTTTTTTATTTCTTCTTGTAGGGCGGCAAGCGTTTTTTCAATTCTCGTAAGACGCGCCTCTAATTCGCTCTGTTCATTTAGGTCAATGAGCTTGAAGAGCAAAATTTCCAAGCGAAGTTGTGGCTCTCGCAAAAACTTGATGCCTTGCTCAGCTTGAATAGTGGCGTCAATGAAGCGCATTAAGGCTTCGCGTGTAAAGTGCTCTGCGTCTTTCTCGTAGCGCCTTTTCAGCTCAGTGGTAGTTTCAATTAGCTTACTTGAGCGCACATTTTTGATAATGAGAAAATTGCGAAAGTGTGCGACAAGTCGCTGCAGAAAATCGCTGACATCGAAGCCGTTGCGGTAGATGAACTCCGAGACCTCGAGCATCTTGCAGCTGTCTTTATTTCGAATCGCGTCGCTCACTTCGAAGAAGCGCTCATCGTCAATCACGTTGAGGAGTTTGGAGACCGCCGCATACTCAATTTTGCCCTTTCCATTCTCGGTGCAGAAAGCGATAACTTGGTCTAAGAGGCTCTGTGCATCACGCATCGCCCCATCTGCTTTTCTGGCAATGAGCGCAAGCGCCTCTGCATCAATTTCGATGTGTTCAGCACGGCAGATGTCGGCAAGGCGCGCTGCAATATCTTCCGACGCAATTCGCTTAAAGATGAACTTTTGGCAGCGCGAGGAAATAGTAGCTGGAACTTTATGCAGTTCTGTTGTTGCAAAAATGAAAACCGCATGCGGGGGTGGCTCTTCCAACGTTTTGAGAAACGCATTGAACGCAGCGTTGGAAAGCATGTGGAACTCATCAATGATGTAGACCTTGTATTTGCCTTTCTGCGGACCGTAGCGTACATTTTCGCGCAGAATGCGAATATCCTCCACGCTATTGTTGGAAGCGGCGTCAAATTCAGCAATATTGAGACTGGCACCTGCATCAAAATCACGGCAGCTTTCACAAACTCCACATGGTTCGGCTACTTCTTGGCGGTAGGCTTCATCATTCAAAATTCTCTCGCAGTTAAGTGCTTTGGCTAAAATGCGTGCAGAGGTAGTCTTCCCAACGCCGCGAGAGCCTGAGAAAATGTATCCGTGCGCGATGCGCCCTGAACGAATCGCATTCTGAAGGGTGCGCGTAACATGCTCCTGTGCTGTAATGTCTGCAAATCGCTGCGGGCGATACTTTCGTGCAATGACGGTGTAGCTCATTCAACGCGGAATTTGATGCAAGCGCAAATTTACACGTTTCCAAGTTGTTCTTGCGGGCAGGAAAAAGCACTTTTCTTGCTGCACTGGCAAAGACGCTGGTGCAGCAAGAGGCGCCCTTAGCACGATGGCGACTCTGATGGAACAGGTTCAGGCTGTGCAGGTGCTTGCAGCTCTGGCGATACTGGAGAAGTAGGCGAAGACTGAGCCTTCAGCTCTTCAAACTTTTGCCGAAGAAATGCAATCGCAGCCTCACGCTCGTGTGGAATTTGACCATCCAGAATCGCATTCTCCATGGCTTTCTTCAAAATAC
This sequence comes from Chloroherpetonaceae bacterium, assembly GCA_025056565.1. Taxonomy (NCBI): domain Bacteria; kingdom Pseudomonadati; phylum Chlorobiota; class Chlorobiia; order Chlorobiales; family Chloroherpetonaceae; species Chloroherpetonaceae bacterium. The sequence continues at coordinate 216,641 of JANWWA010000002.1, forward strand.
CGACCAGCTTGCCCTCTGGGATTTGGAACATTTCCATAATCTCATGGCCGTTAATAGGCGGTCGCCACTTTGCCCACTTGTCCTTTTCTGCCACATCTGCCACTTTTTCTTCTACCTTCGCAAAGTTTGCTAGAATTCGCTGCACCTTCTTCGGGTTCTTGCTGGTTACATCGGCGCGGCAAAGCAGCATAAGGTCATCTAAGTCCTCTCCGGCCTCTACCATCAAGCGGCGGATGGCAGAGTCTGTGATTTCATCTCGGTGTAGCGGAATCGGGCGCAGGTGCATACGCACCAGTTTTTGCACATATGGCAAAGGCTCCATCGGAAACTTCATTCGCTTGAAGATTTTAGGCAGCATGGCAGCGCCCAGCGCATCATGGCCGTGAAATGACCAGCCATGCCCCTTGATAAAGCGCTTGGTGCGAGGTTTGCCGATGTCATGCAACAGTGCTGCCATACGCAGCCAGAGCTTATCCGTCATTGCAGCACAGTTGTCGACCACTTTCAGCGTATGGTAAAATGTGTCCTTGTGCCCTAAGCCATCGACTTGTTCAACTCCAGCCATCAAGGTAAGCTCTGGGAAAATCTCTTCCAGCAATTTGGTGCGAAAGAGAATCTCTAAGCCAATTGATGGCACGGGGGTTTTCATAATTTTAAGCAGCTCGTCGGTAATGCGCTCCTGCGAGACAATTTTGATACGCGTGCGCATTTTCTCCATTGCCGCCAGTGCAGCAGAGTCGACTTGAAACCCCAACTGGGCAGCAAAACGAGCGGCTCGCATCATTCGCAAAGGGTCATCTGAAAAGGTCGCTTCAGGGTCTAAGGGCGTGCGGAGTGTCTTCCGCTCCAAGTCTTGCAGACCACCGAAAAGATCAACCAGCTCACCGTAGCTCTGGGCATTGAGCGACACAGCCAGTGCATTCACCGTAAAATCACGCCGCATAAGGTCATCTTCCAGCGTGCCGATTGCCGTGATGGGCTTGCGGGAATCGGGGTTGTAGCTTTCTTTGCGCGCCCCAACAAACTCAAGCCGAACTTCACCCAACACGCTGTCATTGAGCGTCAGTTGCGCCGTGCGGAACCGCTCAAAGACAGCCATCGCCCACCCGTTTAGCTTCTGCTTGACAGTCTTGGCAAACGAAATTGGCTCACCGACCACCATAATGTCAATGTCCTTGCAAGCGCGCCCCAACAATCGGTCGCGCACATAGCCGCCAACGGCATAACAAGGCAAACCCATCTCATCGGCGATAGCCCCAAGGTGGCGAAAGAGCGGCTCACTGAGCTGAATCGTGGTTTCGTGTGTCGTCATACTTTCTCTGTTCTGAAACCTTGAATTTACGAATCCTTGTGGAACTGTTATGCAACGTTGCAGAATGCTATTAAGTTTTTGCCAGCGATAGATGCGCAGGAAGTATGGTGCATTCAGTGAGAATTCTCAGCGATGCGCTATCTTCACAAAAAGATACCTTCATCCTAAGCAAGTTAAGCGATGCAAAAGGTGCTAACGGCGCAAGAGATGCGAGAAGTGGACTACGATGCAGTGGTCAAGCTCCGCATCACGGAAAAGCAGCTAATGGAGTTAGCGGGCAAAGAGTCGTGCAACATTCTCTTGCAGAAGTATGGTAATCTAGCAGGCAAGTCGTTTCTCATTTTAGCTGGTAAAGGCAACAACGGTGGCGATGGCATTGTGCTAGCGCGCCACCTGGTCAATGCGGGCGCAAAGGTGGATTTGGTGTATCTCTGCCAAACTGCACTCCTCAAGCAGGACGGCGCCGCAACGCTCAGGATTCTATCGCAATATGTGAGCTACACCGACCAACTGCGTGCTATTGAAGCCGATGAAATGATTCCAGCATTCGTGATTGAGACAAAGTATGATTTTGTAGTCGATGCAATTTTGGGCACAGGCTACAGACGCAGCAGTCACCCCAAAGGCATTCGACGCCGTGAAGCAAATAATCCATTTCTGCCCAAAATTTCTGAAGAAGCATTAGCTGAACCTGCGCCGCAGCCCGTTGAATTGCAACAAGAACTGCGTCCATCGCTCTCGCCGCTCATCAAAGAGGCAATTTTGCTCATCAATGAAAAGCGTGCCACCGAAGGAGCAACAGTTATTGCGCTCGACATTCCAACAGGAATTGACGGCACAACAGGCGAAGCAGATGAAGTAGCCGTCGAGGCTGATTTAACCATTGCATTGGGGTTCTTGAAGACAGGCTTTTTCTTCGGCAAGGGGCGTCAGTGTGCAGGTGAAGTAGTGGTAGCAGATATTTCCATTCCGAAATTTTTAACTAAGCCTGAGCATTGTAATCTGGTCGATGAAGCCTTTGTGGCGTCGCACTTACCTGTGCGTTTGCCGCAAAGCGCTAAGCACGAAAATGGGAAAGTATTGGCTGTGGTAGGGTCGCAGTCAGAAGAGCATTCAATGATGGGCGCTGCACTAATGTCAATTCGAGCAGCCGTCAAAATGGGAGCAGGGTATGTGTGTGCTGCAGTGCCACCGTCCGCCTTTAATACCGTGCACCTTGCCATTCCTGAAGCTGTGCTAATTAGTCAAAGTGAAGAGCAGATTTGTGAGCGCGCACGCTGGGCAGATGCGATTTTAATTGGTTGTGGCTTAGGTAGAACGCCAGAACGACAAGCCTTAATAGCGCGATTGCTCACATCGCCCGACTTTCAGGACAAAAAACTGGTCATTGATGCCGATGCGCTCTACGCAATAGCCGAGCTGGGGTTGCTTGGGCAACTTCGACTGAGCAATGCCATTCTGACACCACATCTGGGTGAGTTTGAACGCCTGACCGGTGTGGCAGCCGAAGAAGTGAGTACTGACAAGCTCTACTACGCGCGCGAGTTTGCAAAGCAATACTCACTTGGGCTACTGCTCAAGGGGGCGCCAACCCTCATCGTGGCGCAGGGGCACTGTTACCTGAGCAATAGCGGCACCGCAGCCCTTGCCACAGCAGGCACAGGAGATGTGCTGGCAGGAATGATTGTCTCGCTGGCAGCGCAAGGTCTATCAATAGATGTTGCTGCAGCATGTGCAGCCTACCTACACGGTGAGGCAGGCAAAACTGCCGAAGAGGCGGTCGGAATGGTGTCTGCAACGGATGTCTTACGTGCGCTCTAAATTGCGCTGGAAAAATTGCACCAAGAACCAACTGAATGGTCGCTGCAGAACACACTGCTTCAAAAAGGTCGGATTGCACAGCCGCTCTGTGTAGCATGACTTAAACCGAGACTGCAAATCATCAGCGCAAAGCGATATGCCAACCAAACGCTCCGTAAACACGCCCGTCGCTGCATCAAGCAAAAAAGTGCAAGCAAAGCATCGCAGGGCGCACGCTGCCAAACAAACAAGCTCAACTTGTGACAGCAGGCGCGATGAGCACAAGAAACATCTTCAAACTGCGAAGCCAGAGACGCTTGGAGCGAAGTTTGAACGACTTTACGACATCGTGGAATTACTCCGAGCGGAATGCCCTTGGGACAGAGCACAAACGCCTGACTCGCTGGTGCATTTAACGCTGGAAGAAGTCTACGAGATGATTCACGCCGTTGATACCAAAGATGAAAAAGAGCTGAAAAAAGAGCTAGGCGACCTGCTGCTACACATTTGCTTCCAAGCCGTGTTAGCAAAAGAGCGAGAAGCCTTTTCAATGCCCGATGTCTTAGATGCAATTGCAGAAAAGCTCATTTTCCGTCACCCACATGTTTTTGGCTCTGAGAGTGCCAAAACAGCCAGTGAAGTAATGCAGAATTGGGAAAAGCTGAAAATGAAAGAAGGACGGAAATCTGCATTGGAAGGTGTTCCGAAAGCAATGCCAGAGCTTTTGCGGGCCTACCGCGTGCAGGAAAAGGCGGCAGGCGTAGGCTTCGACTGGACGCACGCTGACGATGTCCTGAAGAAAATTCAAGAAGAAATTGGAGAGCTAAAAGCGGCAACCAGTGCCGAAGAGCAAGAGGCAGAACTCGGTGATATTCTTTTTTCTCTGGTCAACTACTGCCGCTTTATCAAAGTAAATCCTGAAGATGCGCTGCGCAAAACAACAGAAAAGTTCATTCGGCGTTTTCGCTTCGTTGAGGAGCAAGTCCTAAAAAGTGGCAAAGCGTGGAGTGAATTTACACTGGCAGAACTTGATGAATTCTGGAACACTGCAAAGCAGAAGGAGAAACTGACGCAGAGTAGCATGCCCGAAAATGCCATCAATCAAAAAAACGCATTCTACCAATGAAAACATACCTTGCGCAGACCAGCTGCCTGCTACTATTCGTGCTGGCGGCTTGCCAGAGTTCACACGAACTGACGGATGCTGAAAGGGCAAAATTTGATGCACGTCTTCAAGCACTCATTTCAGGCAGGACGGATATTGTAGAGTCGGATTACGATGTAACAGTTGCCAAAGACGGCAAAAAGCTATACGGGATTGTGGTGCGTGGTAGCTCAGCCGATGAGATTCGCAAGCTGGGGATTGCAGTAAATAGTGCGTTAGGTGAGATTATGACAGTGCGCTGCACGGTCGAAGAGATGAAGAAAATTGCCAAGCTTCCCTCCGTGAAAGCCATAGAAGCACCACCAAAAGCAGAGCTTTACCAAAACCAATAAATTTGCAACCTTAAAATCAAGCATCAAATGAATCGCCAGCGTGTTGTTCTGTCGCTGCTTTTGCTGCTCTCTACTGCTTGGCCGTTGGTGGCTCAAAAGCGACCCATAGCGCTCTCAGAGCTGGAGCGGGCAAAACTGCATCCGACCTTTCAAGAAATGCTACGCGCAGTGCGCAATGCAACCAGTTCAAGCAATAAATTTCCAGAAGCGTTCAATTTGCTTTGGCGTGAAGCGACTATCCACACAGGGCGTGTGCATGCCGTAGTTTGGACAGAAAATGCGGCTCTGCTGCGTGCAAAAGGACTGCACATCAACTCGGATTTTGGCAAGTTTGTAACTGTGATGGCGACGCCAGAGGAATTAGAAATGCTGGTACGCATGCCTGAGGTGCAATATGTGGATATGATTCCGACCAGCGAAGTCACCGATGATGTGAGCGTGCCTGAAACTGGAGCAAATCTGTTACACGCAGGATTTTTGGGGGGACAGCGTTATACAGGACGAGGAGCTATCGTGGTGATTATTGATTCAGGAATTGACTGGCGGCACTTGGATTTTCGCGACCCAACCGATACGACCCGCACGCGCATTCTTTCCATCTGGGACCAAACGCTGTCAGCACAGTCAGGCGAATCACCACCCGCTGGGTTTAACTACGGCGTCGAATACACGCAAGCACAGATTAATGCGGCACTGGCAGGTGGCACGCCGCTCCGCACGAGAGACGAGAATGGACATGGCACCCATGTAGCAGGCATTGCAGTTGGCAACGGTCTGGCTTTTGCTGCTAGCACAGGTAACCTTGCCAATCGTCGCTTCATAGGCGTCGCCCCCGAAGCAGATATTATCGTCGTGCGCGCAGGAGTAGGCAGAGAAATTCGTGGCACGTGGATTGATGGTCTGCAGTATGCGCAAAATCGTGCCAGCGCATTGGGCAGACCTGTCGTGATTAACATGAGCTTTGGCTCAAACTTAGGACCGCGCGATGGCACCGATGCGGGCTCTGTAGCGATTGATGCCCTGAGCAATACACCCGGACGCATCTGTGTCGCTGCAGCAGGCAATAGCGGTGCGGATTCTTTGCACATTGCAGGTAGCATCGCAGCAGGTGGCTCTGCTACAATTGAATTTCAAGTTCAACGCACCACAGCCGCACTGACACCTGGTGCATCTAACGATGGATTCGAGTTTGAAGTGTGGCTAAATAACAACGCAGCCGTAACGGCTACGCTGACGGCGCCAAACGGTGGCACGCTCTTCACAGCTGCAGATGGACAGAGCGGCACAGCCTCTGACAACACGCAGGGCACAGTGGCGTTCTCAAATAGCGTTTCGGCAGGCAATGGTCACCGCCGCATCAGTTTCAGCGTCCGTGATGTGGATACCACGCGTCCTCCTGCTTCGGGCACTTGGCTACTGACGCTTTCTAACCCTAGTGCGCCAGTATCGTTTGATGGGTATCGCAATACACTAAGTGCGGCCTATACTGTGCGTCTTGTCGGAGGCGACACTCGCCAGACTATTGGAGGTGGCTTAAACAGCGCACGACGGGCGATTACTGTGGGCAGCTATGCAACACGCTGGTTCTGGCAAGCAGCTAATGGCTCAACATTCGGCCTAACGGCAACAGACCGCACAGGTAACATTTCCACATTCAGTAGCTTGGGGCCGACACGTGATGGACGCATAAAGCCAGACATTGCGGCGCCGGGACAAATGATTATTGCAGCACTCTCTGCGACTGCCACCAATCCCAGTCCACCAGCTGCTTCAAGTATTGCTGTAGGCGGACGGCATCAGGTTCTAAATGGCACAAGTATGGCAGCCCCACATGTAACAGGCGCAGTAGCATTAATGCTGGCCGTAAATCCTACGCTCACTTGGGAGCAAGTACGGACAGTGCTGCAACAGACGGCGAATGTGGATGCCTTCACAGGCAGCGTGCCCAACAACACATGGGGAGCCGGCAAGCTGGATGCGCTGGAGGCTGTAGCACGCACCGTTCAGAGCGCATCAACCGTGCGTCAAACCGTACTGGTCTATGACCAGAACATAGCAGGCTTTGCATTTGGTTTGCGCGACACCCGCCGCTTTGCCGTGCGTTTTACGCCAACAGTGTCAGGCCGCATAACTGGTGCATTTATCCGCTTAGTGCCTGCAACAGGGACTTTACCCGTAACAGGCACTGGACCACTAAACCTCGAGATTTTTAGCGACAATCAAGGTGTGCCGGGCACGCGCATCGGCAATCTGGTTACGCAAAGTTTCTTGCAACTGAGCGGTGGTAATGCATATCTGGATTTGCTCGGTGCGCGCGTAGATGTCGTGTCAGGCATAAACTATCACCTCGTGCTCTCACTGGCGAACCCCGCTTCTGGCGACACGCTGCTGCTAGGAGGCGATAATGGATCCGCACCTACTAACCGCTCATCGGTCTTCCAGAATGGACAGTGGGCAAATTTTGATGGACCAAACTCACCTCTTACAGGCACCGCACGAAGCTCTAACTTGATGATTCGGCCTATCATCACAACCGTGACGGGCATCTCTTCAGTAGCTGAAGAACGCACTTTGCAGCCGCTGCGATTTGAGTTGGCGCAAAACTATCCCAATCCGTTTAACCCCAGCACAACCATTCGCTTCACCATTCCACGAAGCGAAAGCGTGCAGTTAGACATCTATGACATTTTGGGGCGTAAGGTTGCAACCCTATTGCAAAATGAACGGCTCCCTGCAGGCATTTACACTGTGCCGTTCAACGCTGCAGCACTCTCCAGCGGTGTCTATTTCTACCAGCTTCGCGCTGGAACATTCAAAGACACAAAGAAAATGTTGCTGCTTAAGTAAAGCTGGTTAAGTAAATAAAACTGAACAATCGGAGCACAAACGCGCTCAAACCTTATGCCGGAACGAGGTGGGCAGCCATGCAACCTTGCAGTTTGGAATTACGAAAACCGTGCAAGCCATGTATGGGCACTATTGCATTCGCAAGTACGATTTCCTCTGGGAAGTGGCTTGGAGTTAGCTAAAAATCCAGACACAACGCAGCCTAATAATTGCCTCACTTGAACTGAGACACGCTATGCCAAAACTAACGATTCTAAATCTTCTTCTCTACATTGGGTTGCATCTTACCGTTGGCTTTTACCTTTTTCGCAAAGTCAGCCAGTTGCTTAGCGGCTTTGACATCAAGGATAGGCAGCGTGTGCGGAAGTGGGCAGGCTGGACGGTGGCAAGTTTGATGAGCTTACCAACGCTTGGCTTTGCACTGAACCGTATTGAAGAACTGCGTGGCTCACTGCTGAATAATACGATTTTCCTTATCGGTAGCGCGTGGATTCTTTGGGTAATGATTGCGCTGGTGCTGCTGGTGCCAGCCGATGTGCTAATGTGGCTGTTGCGGCGTCTTTATGCAGTCTGGCAGTACATTCTAAGTTACGCTCGCTTGCGCCGTCCAGCTGAAAGCACAGCGCCAGCGTTGCTCAGAGTGGAAGATGCTCCACTAGCGACGTTGCCCGCAGAAGATGATGTGGTGACGGTAGTCATGCCCCAGCTCTCACGCCGTGCATTTCTGAGGCAGGTTGCGCCGTTAGCTTTAGGGTTTGCCGCCCCCAGCGTCATTACGGGTTACAGCCTGCTGAACAATCGCACAGAGTTTATCATCAACCGAATGACCTTGCGCTTTCCAGATTTGCCGCTGGAATTGCAAGGACTCAAAATTGCACACCTAAGCGACATTCACTCCGGCATCTATATGCCCGAGCGCAAAATGGAGGAAATTGCCGAAGCGGTTAATGCTTTGCAGCCTGACCTTGTGGCAATGACCGGCGACTTCATAATGAGCCACAGAGATGAAATTGAGCCGTTTGTAAGAGCTTTTGTACGCTTGCGCTCAACGTTTGGCACATTCGCCTGTGCAGGAAACCATGATGAGTGGGTAGGACTGGAGCACTTCGAGGAGGCGATGCGTCAGCATCGGCAGCGGTTGCTGCGCAACGAGACCGCCGTGTTGTGTATTGATGGAGTGCAACTGAATGTGATAGGCGTGGATTTTGCCCGCTCAAACCCGCATCTCTTGAAAGAGGCTCTAAAGACCGCACACCCTGAGGGCTTCAAATTGCTGCTTTGCCACTACCCCGACTACTTCACTACGGCAAAGCAAGCTGGCGTGGATTTGATGCTCGCTGGACATACGCACGGCGGACAAATCGCGCTGGACTTGGGCGGCATTTCACTCTATCCGATTGACCTTTTCTACAAGTACCCGCGTGGGCTTTACGAGGAAGGCAAGCAAAAGCTGTATGTGAATTTAGGGGTAGGCTTTTCAGCAACGCCAATTCGCACTGTGCAGCCTGAAATTGCTCTCATTACATTGGCGCGGTTGTGATGCACCGCACAGCTGAGCAATGCCTTTACAAAAAATTGTGAAAACCTCAAAACTTTTTTGCAACCATTTTCGTTTATTAGGTTGCCCTGCAGTTTATGGTTTCTGCAAGGCTTTTTCATAGAGCACCTCCTTAAAGGCCGTCGACCCCAAAATCGGCGGCCTTATTTTTTACTACCCTAATTTCATCGTCTCGCGCACTTCTTGCATGGTGGCTTGGGCCACCTTGCGTGCTCTGGCTTCACCGTCGTGCAAAATGTCGCGCACGCGTTCAGGCTGAGCCGCCAGCGATGCACGCCGCTCCAAGATTGGCTCGAGGAAACGGGAAATGCTGTCCGCACAGCGTTTTTTGCACTCTACGCAGCCCAGCGTGCCGCTACGACAATCCCTATCAATTTCTGCCGTCTGAGCGGCGTCTGTAAATTTCTTGTGATAAGCGAACACCGTGCAGATGTCAGGGTTGCCCGGGTCACCTTTGCGCACTTTTTGCGGGTCGGTAACGGCGGTGCGCATCTTTTTCATCACTTCGTCGGGTGGGTCAGAAAGTAAAATCGTGTTACCGAGCGATTTTGACATTTTGGCTTTGCCGTCTAAGCCAACAAGGCGAGAAAAGCGGGTCAGTTTCCCTTCTGGTTCAGGAAAAACAGCGCTGCCATCTGGCTTGGGATACTGCTGATTGAACCGACGTGCAATTTCACGAGTGATTTCAATGTGCGGCAGTTGGTCTTCACCGACAGGCACAACTTCACCCTTGTAGAGCAGAATATCAGCAGCTTGCAAAACTGGATAGCCCAAATGCCCATAGACCACCGTTTCCAGTGCCAAATCTCGCACTTGCTCTTTAAGTGAAGGGTTTCGTTCCAAGCGAGAAGTCGTGATAAGCATTGAAAAAATGAGAAATAACTCAGTGTGCTCCTTTACCTGCGACTGGCGAAATACAGGGCTGCGCTCGGGGTCAATGCCGCACGCCAGCCAGTCAATGACCATCTCAATCGCATACTCGTAAAGATGCGAGGTGTCAAGGTTGGTGGTGAGTGAGTGGTAATCTGCGATAAGGTGAAAGTTCTGGTATGCAGGCTCACCGTTTGGCAAGCGTTCATTTTGCAGAGCTACCCAATTTTCCAGTGCGCCGACAAAATGCCCTAAGTGCAGCTTGCCAGTGGGACGCATACCACTTAAAATACGCTTGGTCATTTGAGCGTCAAAAAGTTAGGCGATGTGAGCTTCGTGGTAGCAGTGTCAACTGTCCAACGTATCTTCATGGCTCGAGTCATCTTCTTAGGTTAGACCATGCGAGGGAAAGCTATATGAAAAACGGCGCAAGCACGAGCGTAATCGTAGAAAGTAGCTTAATGAGCACATGGAGCGACGGGCCGGCCGTATCCTTAAATGGGTCGCCCACCGTATCACCAACGACGGCAGCCTTGTGCTTGTCAGAGCCCTTGCCTGTGTTGGCAGCTTTATCACGCTTTTCGGTTTCAATAAACTTTTTGGCATTGTCCCAAGCACCCCCTGCATTGTTGAGAAAGAGCGCCATCAGAATACCAGCAATCGTGCCAATCATTAGTAGCCCTGCCACGACTTCTGCGCCCGTTGCGCCCGTTTTGCCATTGAGGGTATAAATCGCCTTGAAAAGCACACCGACCGCAATTGGTGTTAGCACCACCAGCGCACCCGGCGTAACCATCTGCCTAAGGGCAGAGGCTGTAACGATATCCACACAGGTGCGGTAGTCAGGCTTGAAATCAGCGGTAAATTCAATTTCACCGCTGGCGTTGCGTCTGAGCGCAGAAAATTGCCGACGCACTTCAACAATCACCGCTTGTGCAGCCTTGCCTACGGCACGAATCGCAAAGGAACTGAACACAAAGACAAGCATTGCCCCAATCATGCCACCAATAAACACCTCAGGCTTGGAAAGATTGACAGCCTCGAGCGGCGCTCCGTAGTTGCGCAGTTCATCAAGGTAGGCACTGAAAAGCAAAAACGCAGCCAGTCCTGCTGACCCAACTGCGTAGCCCTTGGTCAGGGCTTTTGTCGTATTGCCAACTGCATCGAGCTTGTCGGTCTTTTCACGCACTGACTCAGGTTGCTCCGACATTTCCACAATGCCACCAGCATTATCGGTAATCGGGCCAAAGGTATCCATTGCCAAAATGTAAGCCGCTGTGCCAAGCATGCCTAATGTAGCCACAGCAGTGCCAAATAGTCCTGCATCTTTCAAGCCAGAAGAGCTGCCTAAGTAGTAAGCGACGATAATCGCAGCGGAGATAGTAAGAATCGGAAAGGCAGTGCTTTCCAGCCCTACTGCGATGCCGCCAATCACATTGGTAGCAGGCCCTGTCTTAGACGATTCTGCAATAGAGAGCACAGGGCGATATCGATACTCCGTGTAATACTGCGTGAGGTAGACAAACATTAGAGCTGTCGCCAAACCAACCAATCCGCAGAGGAAGAAATTAAGCCAATAAGCCCCCAAGAGCCACTTGGTTGCAACAAAGAAGCCAACTGCGGAAAGGGCGGTGGCCACATAGTAGCCACGGTTCAGCGCATTCATTGGGTTTTCATTGCCATCGGTTTTCACAACGAGCACCCCGATAAGAGAGGCAATCAGGCCAAACCCATTTGCAATCAGCGGAAAAAGCAGAACGCCTAAGATGGGAAGACTCTCCTGCTCAAATTGTGCTTGGTTGGAGAGATAAAGTCCAGCGGCAATAATCATTGCGCCGATATTTTCAGCAGAGATAGATTCAAAAAGATCAGCACCACGACCGGCGCAGTCGCCAACGTTATCGCCAACAAGGTCGGCAATGACAGCTGGATTGCGAGGGTCGTCTTCGGGAATGCCGGCTTCGACTTTGCCCACAAGGTCAGCCCCCACATCAGCGGCTTTGGTGTAGATACCGCCCCCAAGCTGAGCAAAAAGTGCCACAAACGATGCCCCAAAGCCAAACCCCGCAATCAACAGTGGAATCTTTGCAGGTGAGGTAATATTCAGTGCATTGATGATGGAAAAAAGCGTAGTGATGCCTAAGAGACTAAGCGTTACGACCAAAAAGCCCGAGACAGCACCACCACGCAGAGCAATGCGTAAGGCTTCGTTAAGCGAGCGGGTTGCAGCAGCTGCAGTACGAATGTTAGCGCGAATTGACACCCACATTCCAATATAGCCTGAGACCACTGAGCAAAGTGCCCCTACGACAAATGCCAGCATGGTCCAAAGGGCAAGAGCAACGGGATTTTGCACGGGGTCATGCTCCGTGGTGGCGCGTAAGAATGCGTAGAGAATGAAGAGCAAAAGCGCTGTCAGAATAGCAAGCAGAAAAATTGTGCGATTTTGCCGCGACAAAAAGGCTTCAGCGCCTTCTTTAATCGCATCAGAAATGCGGCGCATCGCATCACTGCCCATATCGCTCGAGAGCACTTGACGCGTCAGAAATAGCGCAAAAAGTAAGCCGATACCGGCAGCAGAGAAAACAAAGGAAAGTTCCATACTGCAAGTGTTTTTGTTGCCTTGTTGACATTCTGACCATCTGAAGCACGGCGCTTCATGACGGTGTGCGAAGATAGCGATTTTGCACAATTGTGCCGTTTTGCAACAAGCAAATGTTGGATAGTGTGGAGCACATCGCAGCGTGATGCATTACGCCGGCTTGCTACTGCAGTCGCTTTGAGGCAGCCAAGACAAGAGAAGCAAGTGCGAAGCCGCAAGGGGCGCTTGGCTTTGAGGATGTAGTGGCATGCTCTCTACGGCAAGGCGAAGTTTGAGAAGTAGCCCAAACGCCGTATCTTGAAGCCGTCTTGTCAATTTTATGCACATCACGAATGGCTTCATCAGATGATTTCGCTCAAGCTGACCCGTTCCGCAATGGACACCTGCGGTTAGACCCGAACAAGCAGAAAGAATTCTTCAAGCTGGTGCAAGAGAAATACAACGGTGATTTGTATGCAGCCTTGCGACGAGCGATTGACTACTTTCTGGTCTATGAAAAATCTGCTAACCTCAAGCGAGTCTCAGAAACGCTGCAAGAAATTCAGAGCAAAATCCTGCGCATCAAGGAAATGAGTTCTCAGATTTCGGATACGATGAAGACTATCAACGAAACAAATGCGCGCCTGCGGGAAGCGCGTGACGCACAAGAAGCTCAAGAAGCAAAGCGCAACGGTGCGGCTCAGAACTGAAAGTAGATGAATGGCTGCATATCAGCCGAAATGGCTTGATAGAGTGCAAAGATGGTTAGGGCAGCGATTGCAGCCTTTGCATACACAGGTGTGCGCACGAAGAAATCTTTTCCGCTTTCCTTCCAAGCCAATGGCATCCACTGCCAGAAAAAGCCTAATGCCATCACGCTAAAGACTGCTGCATAGCCCGACACCACGCTGGGAATCAAGGCAAACTCAATGCCGCCTGCAAGCTTTTGCAGCATTTCGAAGGCGAGTTCAAGCGACTCCGCCCGAAAGAAAATGCGTGTAAAAGTGATGAACGAAAAAGTAAGCAGCACAGAGACGACAGTGATAAATGGGCTGGTGCTGTCTTTAATAGGACTAATGCGCCGCCAGTAGCGGTAAAAAAGCAGTGCTAAGCCGTTCAAGCCGCCCCAAATCACAAAGTTCCAGCTTGCGCCGTGCCATAAGCCACCCAAGAGCATCGTCAGCATAATATTCAAGTTTGTGCGCCATTCACCGTAACGATTGCCGCCTAAAGGAATGTAGAGGTAGTCCCGCAGCCAAGTAGAGAGGGAAATATGCCAGCGCCGCCAGAAGTCAGCGACGTTCTCTGCTTTATGCGGTTCATTGAAGTTTGCAGGGAGTCTGAATCCCATTACTTGTGAAAGACCGATGGCAATATCGGTGTAGCCTGAAAAATCGCAGTAGACCTGCAGCGAGTAGCCGTAGCACGCCATCAAAGCCTCAAAGCCTGTGTAGGCGCTGGGGTGCGCAAAGACGCGGTCAATGAAGTTGACTGAGATAAAGTCGCTCACAAGCATTTTCTTCGTAAGACCCTTGAGAATGAGAAAAAGCGCTACGCCAAACTCTCTCTCACTGAGCTGATAGGGCTTTTGCATCTGCGGAATGAAGGTTGTGGCACGCACGATGGGTCCAGCGACCAGTTGCGGAAAGAAGGTAACGAAGAAGCCAAAGTCCAAGAGGTTGTGAAGCGGCGCCAGCTCTTTGCGATAGACATCAACCACATAGCTAAGCTTCTGGAAGGTGAAAAAGGAAATACCAATTGGCAGGATAATGTGCTCAACATCGAAGCGCGTGCCAAGAAAGCCATTTGCCCAGTGGGCGATGAAGTTGAAAACTTTAAGGTCTGTCTGAAATAGCGCATTGTAGGTGTCAGTAAAAAAGTATGCGTATTTGAAATACGCTAGAACACCTAAATTCAAAAGCACGCTTGCCCAAAGCCAAAGTGGTCGGGTGCGCTCAGACGCGGCAGGTATCTGACGCGCAATTGCATAATCTGCAAGCGTAGAGAAAAAAAGCAATAGCACGAAAAGTCCAGCAGTCTTGTAGTAAAAGAAGAGGCTGACAAAGAAGAGATAGGCATTGCGCCAGCTAAGGCGTTGATAGACAAGCGTATAGCCAGCCAAGACTGCTGCAAAAAACCACCAAAACGCGCTGCGTGTAAAAATCATTGGCGTCTCGGGGTGATAGAACAATATGGATTCCAGCCAAGTCAGCATTTCGAGTCTTAGTGTGTTGGTGCAAAGCGATGGTGATAAGTTTGGTAGGCGCGCACGAAGGCTTCAAAGAAAAGCTCACCTAAGAGAGTGTACCCGTCGTGGTTAAAATGCACACGGTCGCGTTTAGCGAGATGAGCACGCTGCCATTGGGTGAAAGATTTGAGGCCGCCCATAACTTCAAATAAGTCCCAGACGGCGGCACGATAGCGCTGAGCCAAGCGCAAGATTGCTTGACGTGCAGCCAGTGTGTTTGCGTTAGCTTGCTTGCTGCGTCGGAGATTATCGCTGTTGGTGATGAGCAAAAGCGCAGCATGGGGTGCGGCTGACTTAATGCGTTGCAGCAAGGCTTCATACTCTGCCTCAAACTGCTGTGCGTTGAACCCACGGCTGCGCGTGTCGTTGACGCCAATGGATGAAATCACCAAGTCGGGCGAGAGTATAGAAAGCTCTGCAGCCAAGTGCTCGCAATGCAGATATGCACGCAGCGTTGCACCATTGACTCCAATTGCACTGTATGAAAAGCCAGGTGCATCGTTTTCCAAGAGTAAACCGCGCAAAAGAAACGGTCCTTGCCCTGAGATGCGCCTGAATTGCAAGCGCAACTCGGTAAGGCTTTCTGAAAAGCGAAATTCCGTGTAGCCCGCTGCCTCATGTACAAGACGCTCACACGGTTGCCTTAGACCAACTGGCTCAATCTCATAGTCTTTGGACTCGATGTTGTGAAAAACTTTGACGCGGTGAAATGCATACTGCGGATAGGGATAATCCAGCCAGCCCGGACCAGTAAGCGTAATTTCTAGCTCAGCAAGACTGTCAGCGGTTGAAGCGGCCACGCCAGCTACGCCGAGTGGTGTAGGGTCTTTGAGTTTCACATTGCGATGTCCTTTCCAGTGTCCCGAATAGCTCACCCTAAAGTTCGGTGAGCCATTTGAGCGTATGAGCTTTTGCGGAAAAATAAGCCCTCGCTCCCCTTCGCAATCTGGGAACCACTCCCGTAAGCGCCGACGTATTTCCCCTGTCCAAATGTCTGCCTGCACATGGGAACCACCGAAATGCACAATGCGCACTTTCTCAGAGCGATGCTGAGCAAGACTGTCAATTTTGGCAAATAGTCGCTGAAACGCAGGGGATAAACCAGCAGGGAAAACCAATTGATTCGCATCGTAGCGAATGAAGCTGTATCGTTTCTCGGAAGGATTTTTCTTGCGCAGCGGTGAGAGGGCAAGGCGGAGAGCAGGCTCATGAAGCGCTGCAAAAGACAAGGGCGCAAAAGCAGAGCCACAGAGCACATAGCAGAGCAGCAGACGACCAAGCACCTTATAGGGATTTTTTGTGTGCATTTGAACGCTTTGTGGTAGAATGCAGTGAGCGAAGTTTTGCATCTTGATACTGGCGATAATCACTAAGGAAAGATTGAACAAACATCTCGGCAATTTTCTGTGCGCCTTGCCGCGTAAAATGTGTGTAATCTTCAATAGCCAGCTTTTGTTTCACCCACTTTGGCATTGAGTTTTTCCCGCCCATTGCCGCATACATATCCCAATAGACACCGCCAAAACGATGTGTGGTGCGCATCATCATCTCACGCACCTCAGGCAAGAATGGATAGGTAACATAACGGTCTTTGACTTTGGTGGACATATCCGCAGGCCCAATCACAATGAGCTGCAAGCCAAGCGAAGTGAGGAAACGAAATTGCTTGGTGAGCTGAACTTCATACCACTCAAGGTCTTTTTGGTCCTTGATAGCCGGCACAGTGTTGCCACCAAATTGGAAAATCACGGCTTTGGCATTAAGAAGCTGAACGCTTTCGGCAAAAAGTGCCGAGTCGCCTTTGGTGAATTCTATGCCTGATGAGCCGCGAATCGGGAGATTATCTACAGCAACGCCACATTTGCCATCGAGCAGAATACCGTAGACTTCGGGGCTATGGCCGATAAACTGCAAGCTGAGCGCTTCTTCTGGCTCAGCAAGCAGCCACTCTACTTTGCTCAGTCGCCGATTTTTCTGCAGAGGTTTTTCGCCCACTCGTCCTGTGCGAGTGCTGAGCGTAAGTTTCGCAGGACTTTTGGCATTGCCGTAAAGCACGCCGACTTTCTCAATGCCAAGCTGCGCAGGAGAAGTATTCTTGCGCTTAAAAGAAAGCATAGCACGGTCATTTTGATAGTCGCAATACGCAGCCATAATGCCGAAGCGATTGTGGGTAGGCTTCGAACTATCACCAAAGGCTGCATAGCGTGCCCAATTGTCAGACCAGCTATGAGAAATAGAGAGGGAGTTAGCGAGTGGCTTAGCGGAAAGAAGCCCAACACCTGAGCCCCCGAAGACTTTTTGCAGCGAGGCGCGAATAGTGTGGGTCATTCGGTCTTCTTCAATCTGTGAGTCGCCATAGTGCAAAATGCGAACCAGAGAGCTTTCCTGCTGAGCGCGTTCCAACGCTGCAAAGAGCGGATAGAGCACGCTCTTGTCGTCGTTTGGATAAATCAAGCGTGTGGAGTCGGTGTAATCAATGCGGTAGGTGGTCGGGGTAAGCACGGTGCTTGCCTCAGGCGATGTAGGGAGCGCACTCGCAAATGCAGTCTCGGTTGCCTGAGGCTCATCTGTAAGACCCAGTGCTTCTCTCAGCGAAATAAAGCGTAGCGATAACTTGTCTCCCAAACGGATACCTTCCTCAGGGAAAATGGCAGCAAGAATGCCCAAAAGAAGGAAAACGCTGAGCAGAAATAGCAGAGTCTTAGTTGGCTGCATTAAGCACTTGGTTTTAACCAACGCACATAGGCCCAAATATAGTGAATTGCTTTGCGAAAAGACGAGGGAGATACGCGCTACGGCTTGCTCTGTCCTGCTACGGAGTGCAAGTGTTCTGCAAAAGCTCTATTGCACGCAAGCGCCCATCGGGGCGAGTGTAGCGCGCCCTGACGGATTGATAGCGCGTTAAAATTTTCTCCGCTTCACCATTGCCTCACGAATGCCTGATGGTAGCGAATCAGGACGGGCAATCGCAAGGCTGAACTGCGCCACTGTGCTAATGGGTTTCAGCGGCGCAAAAAGCGTGTAGAGCGCTTCGTTGTCCAAACCTATCGCCAGAAGCGAATCGGCAAGGCCTTGTTCTTCGGGCGTGAGCGCGGAGACGTCAAAACATTTGGCGCGAAGCGATGGGGGCACGTCTAGCGCGCGGCAACTTGCAAGACACGCCGCTACGCAAAAGCAAATCAGCCAGCGATTCATTTTTGAGGTTCAGGTTGCGGGCTTTGGGTTTCGGACTTCAAAGCGCAGAGCGACGCAAGAACAAGCTGCAGATTTAGCGCGGCAATCAGCGTCAGTAGCGCAACTTGATGCCACTCAATCGGCGATTCCAAAAGATGCGCAATCGGGTGCGCGATGTTGCTCAAAAGAAACAAGGCGCTAATGACGAGATTGGTCAGCATTAGCCAGCGCGCGTTCAGAAAAGCGTTCATCGCCGCCATAGCAAGATGCGTCGAGAAAACCAGCGTGAGTTGCCACAAGAGCGCCGAGAGTTTCTGCGCCAATTCCGCCTTTGGCGCAATCGCTTGATACGCCAGCGGAATGATGCCCAAGACGCTATGCGCCAAAAGTCCCAGAAGCATCGCAAGCCAAAGCAGCGCGATAGCGTCAAACCGACCCTGCCTTGCTGCGGCAACTCAGTTGCACAAAGTCCAGCAGCGTTCTCGCCTTCGCACCATCGCCATAGATGCTGGGCTTGGTGGTGTCAGTCGTCGCATCGGAGAGCGGGAAGCGACCATCGGCGCGCGTGATGAGTTCTTGAAAGCGACCAAGTTGCTCGGCATAGTTCAAGCTGGCTGTCCATTTCAACTTCGTGCGAGCTTCGTCATCAAAGCGGAGAACGGAGAAGAGGCTGGTGCGCAGTCCACGATCTTGTGCGGGACACTCAATTTGCTGGCGGTCGCGCTCAAATTGTTGGCGCTCATCAATTGTAGTGTAGAAATTAGCACGCAGTGTGGTTGTAAGCCGCACGGCGTTATCCCACTGCTGCGACCATGCGAGGTTTGCAATGATGTGCGAGAAGGTTTCTTCAGTGCGGCGTAGGTCATCTTGCGAGCGCGTGAAATTAAGTTCTGCAGTGAGATGGGTGCGTTTGTCAAAAAAAGTTCCAGCCCGCCCCGAGCGTGCTTTCAAAGGTTTGCGGATTGAGCCGAAGGCGCGCTTGAGGCTTGTAAGCCGTGGCACGCGTCTGCACGAGAATCGCGCCGACCGTAAGGTCGCCATGCCGCGCCAATGGAATGCCGCGTATGACTTCAATCGACTCAATGTTATCCGCTGAAAACTGCCTGAGGTCTAAGCGCACGATTCCAATGCGTTCAAAGACGATGTCGAGCTTGGTTGGCGGGAGATTCTCCAGTCGGAAAAATCCGCGTGCATCCGTGAAGGTGAAAGCGCTTGTGCCAAGCACGCGCACCAGCACATCTGGCAGCGGCTCTGCGCCTTCGACGGCGCGCACGGTGCCTATAAGCGTGGCTCGCCGTTCTTGTCCCAAAACGATGCAAGTCGTTTGCAAAATGAGTAGAAAAGCAAGCGCAAGCCGAGCGTGGAACTGCATTTGAGTAAATCCTGCCTTGCAAATGATTTGCAGGATACAACAATTCTCGCAAACTTCAAAGGACGATGGGTAAAGTGAGGTTCAGCTTTCTGCGAGGAATCGTTAAGCTGACTAAATTGCAAGGCGACTAAAAACTTGCTTCAAAGGTGCAGTGATGTGGTGAATGCGAAGCAAAACCAGTTACTCTGCCACAAAAGCGAGTTCTTTTCTTCGCAAGAAGAGGAATGAGAGGTAAGGCTCACTTCCGAGCGAAAGTCTTGGAGAGAAGTCAGCGGTAAAGCCTAAATCTCACTGCACTCAGAATAGCTACGCTGAGATATCTGAGATGAAGAATGCAAGGCGTTGAGAGGGTGTAGTACTGCATAGATGAATGATACAGATGCATAGAACGAGGAAATAGGAATGTCCTACTGCGTGAGCTAAGTTGAAACTTTTTGTAGAGCGACTACTTTTCAGCAAGCAAGCGGGTGAGCTTGTTTTACAAACATCTTGACAATGGAGGAAAGTATGGAGAAACAGTTTGATGGTAAAGTAGCGCTGGTAACTGGCGGCGCATCGGGCATTGGTCGCGCAACAGCAATCGCTTTTGCGCGAGCGGGTGCAAAAGTGGCTGTAGCAGATGTGCAAGTCGCAGGCGCAGAAGAAACCGCAAAAATGATTCATGCGGCAGGTGGAGAGGCAATGTGCATCAAAGCCGATGTCTCCAAAGCAGCAGACGTTGAGGCGATGGTCAAAGCCGTCGTTCAAAAGTATGGTCGGCTAGATTGTGCATTTAATAACGCTGGCATTGAAGGCGCAACAGCCCCAACTGCGGAGAGCACAGAAGAGAACTGGGATAAGGTTATTGACATCAACCTTAAAGGCGTGTGGCTGTGCATGAAGTACGAAATTCAGCAGATGCTGCGTCAGGGCGGTGGAGCAATTGTTAACACGGCGTCAGTCGCTGGGTTAGTTGGGTTTCCAGGTATGGCAGCCTACTGCGCCTCTAAGGGTGGCGTAGTGCAACTGACACGCACAGCCGCTCTCGAATATGCAAAAGCCGGTATTCGTGTCAATGCTGTATGCCCAGGTGCAATTCAAACTCCGATGGTAGAACGCGTGATTGCACGGCAACCAGAAATGGAACAAGCGATTGTGGCAATGGAGCCAATCGGCCGCCTCGGACAACCAAACGAGATTGCCGAAGCCGTTGTGTGGCTGTGCTCAGATGCAGCATCATTTGTAACAGGGCACCCGATGGTTATTGATGGCGGTTTAGTGGCGCAGTGAGAAATGCATTAAATCTCGCGTCGTATAAGCCCTTGCCTCGAGCAAGGGTTTTTTCTTGATGAATAGCTTCCAGTTTGACTGCATCAAGCAATCGTGTAAATTTTGCCCTTTCAACAATTGCAGAAGTATCTCATTTGAACCATCTCTTTTGGAAAAAGCTGGTTGCAGTGTGGAGCAGTGTGTGGCTGGTGCTCCCTCTGATGGCGCAAACACCTGCGGAGTGGCTAAAAAAAGGCGAAGCAGAATTGGAGCGCCAAGAGTATGCTGCTGCACTGCTGTCTCTAAATCGCGCATTGCAAGGCGATTCAGCTGTGCAGTGGAAAGCCCTTGTAAAGCGCGGGTATGCACGATTGTGCTTGCAAGATACAGTGGGTGCGTTGCAAGATTACAGCCGAGCTGTCTTGCTACGGCGTCGCGAACCAGATGCATACTTTTACCGCGCCATGCTGCGCCTATCGCAACGAGATTATGCACGCGCAGTAGCCGACCTTTCCGCCGTCATTACGCTCAATCCGAAGCTTCCCGCAGCGTTCTACTACCGAGCAGTGGCCCAGGTTCATCTGGGCGAGCTGAATGAAGCAGAAAGCGACTTATCAGCGGCACTCGAGCTTGAGCCAAATTTTGCGGACGCCTATTCGCTGCGCGGGCACTGCTGGGTTGCAAAAGGCAACGACACGCTGGCTATCACAGCCTTCTCGCAAGCCTTGAAAATTCGTCCTACCGCCGATGACTACTACCAACGCGGAATGGCACGCTGGCGATTGCATCGTGCGCTGGAAGCCGTGCTGGATTTTGACAATGCAATTGCACTCAACGCCAACGAAGCCAAATACTACTTCGCACGGGGTCGAGCAAAGCGCGATGCAGGTCTGCGCTCCGAAGCCTTCAGCGACTTTTTGGCAGCACGCACCAAAGGCTACGAAGAAGCGGAGCCTTACCTCAAACTTTATGGGGCATCAGAAGAAAAGCGCCGAGAAGACTCACTGCGTATTTACGGCGTAAGAGAAATTGTGGTGGAAGCCAACGCACCAGCATTTGAGCAATTTGTTCGGGAAACCAAATCGATTGCGCTGCAGGGTGTGGCAATTGCGCAGTATGCATCTGAGCAATTGAGCACAGGTTTTGCACCCGTTGTATTACCTAATGCAAGTTTGGAGATGTCCCCCAACGAATGCAACAGGGTGTTGGTGCAAGTGCGCCGCCCAAGCCAAATCCCGATTCAGTGCATTGCGCAACTCTTGCGCGAACAAGCCAGCAAAACAAGTGATGCCACTATCAAGGATCTCTCGTTTCAGCTGACCACCGTGGTGCGAGAGATGGACATTGCACGGCAAATGCCGCTTGCCGCTAACGAGGTGCGCTCACGCCTGCTGGAAGCACGCCGACTCCTGCAACAACTAAACGACTACCTTGCGACCAAACAGAAATCGCCACGATGAAAGTATGCACCACTACACTGCACTCCCGTCTATCTTCTCCTATCACGACCTTGCACCGAACTTAGACCTCCCTGCACTGCTTAGGAAACTCTCGCCACCACCACGCTTCGCCCATACCACGCTTGCAAGCTATCTGCCTGACCCCCATCACCCGACGCAAGCTGCCGCCAAAGCCTATCTGCAAAATTTTGTTGCTCGCTTGAACCGCCAGCAAAATGGACTTGGCAAATTGCTCAAGGCTTTTGTGCCAGAAAATATCGTCGGTATCTATCTCGACGGTGGATTTGGCGTGGGGAAAACCCATCTCTTGGCAGGCGTCTATCAAGCCTTTGCAGGCAAAAAAGTCTATCTCTCCTTTACAGAATTGATGTATCTCATCGGATACTTGGGCTTGGAACGGGCATCAGCAGAACTGGGTGCAGCACAGCTTATCTGCATTGACGAGTTTGAGCTGGATGATCCGGGCAATACCACAATGGCACTGGGCTTTTTGCAACGCGTCTTTGCGCAAGGAGCGGTGGTGGTCACAACTTCCAACACACCACCTTCACGCTTGGGAGAGGGACGGTTTGCCGTGCAAGATTTCCAGCGTGAGATAGCCATGCTCTCCGCGAAATTCCACGTCGTGAGAATTGACGGGCCAGACTATCGCTTGCGTCATCACGCCTCACAAAGTACACACTCTACTTGGCATTTGCAAGGTCTAAGACGGCTTTTTTCGGACTACCACCCTGCAAAGCTGCGCAAGAAAGCCTACTTTACTGGCGAAGAGCTAAGCCACTTTCTGCGACAACTTCACCCCATGCGATACCTCGAGATAGCCGAAATGTTAGATGCGGTATTTCTCGAGCACCTTGCTGCGCTCACTGACCAGTATGATGCGCTTCGCTTCGTGTATTTCGTAGATAAACTCTATGACTACCAAAGCAAACTCTTCGTTGCTGATAGCGTCCCAATTGAGACGCTGTTTCCAAGCGATTTCTACAAGTCTGCTTACGCCAAGAAGTATTTGCGTTGCCTGTCGCGCCTAAGAGAAATTTGTGAGCAAGCGCCAGCCTGAGCGGCGCTAATAGACGAAGTGCAGCATAGCGGTAGAAAAAGCCACCGCATAACGCTGGTACTTGGGAATTGCAGAAATGCTTTGGCAAAAAAGAGGTGCAAGCTTCTGCAATCTTGATTTTGAGCCGAAAGGTGTAGAGAAAACAAAAAGGCGAGCGGGGGTCGCTCGCTCTAATTCCATGCAGCCCTGCACTTTACCGATTAATTAAGCTACCCAGTGCGTAGGAGAGCTGTGCTGAGAAGAATCGGCGCATAATCGGTGCACCAACGACATCAGGTGTTTGATTATCAAAGATGTTGTTGATGCTCCCCTGAATCGTGATGCCTAAGTCCTTCCACTCGTAGCCGATTGTAAGATCGACAACGGTGCGGTCGTTAAGCGTGCCATTCCAGCGACCGGCTCGGAAAGTGTAGCTGGGGATATGTCGGGCGTGCAAGATGGCGTATGTGCCTTGCACCAGTTGGTTACGCATTGTAAGCGTGCCTTTGAACTTCCAATTTGGTGCGTTGAGCAGAAGCGGAATACCTTGAGCAGCAAAAGGATTGTCGGAATCCAGCAGCGACATATACGACATGCTGCCCTCGAAAAACACATCAGAATTAAGGTAATACGACAAGCCTAAATCAAACCCTGCAATGGTCGCAGCGCCGTAGTTGAAGTAGGTGGTAAGCTGACCCGCTACGCCAGGAAAGAGCGGTCGCCCTTGTGCATCTTCCAGCACCCCAACGCGCCGATTCGTGCGGTTGTCGTAAGCAAATGTGCGCACCCCGTCAGCAATCTGAAAAGCAGGGCTGATAAAGTTGGTGTAGCGTGAGTAAAATGCAACAAAATCCACAAAGAGCTTGCGCTCAAAGAGTCCTTTGTAGCCAACTTCAAAGGCGTTGACTTCTTCGGGACGCAGCGGGTTATAGACGGCAACCACATTGCCAGTAGGATTGCCTTGCGCGTCAGGAGCACCGTCACGCACGGTGTAACCACCCACATTGCCACGTGCAGCCCCATTGAAGAGAAAGAGGTGATTTTCCAAGATGACAGGCACTTTAAATGCACGGTTGTAGCCCAGCCGAATGTTTTGATTGTCTGCCACTTCATAGCCGATACTGACTTTGGGGCTAAATTGTGGGTCGTAGTATGTGTGGTCATCTAAGCGCGCAGCAAGGGTCAAGCGAAGCTTATTGTCTAAGAATCGCTTGTCGATTTGGAGGTAACCGCCGATTTCTGTCGCTGTAATATCAATCGCAAGGAAGTTGGAGACGTTGGTAAGATTAATGTTAGGATTGTTGGAAAGGTAACTGGCTTTTGGATTGTAGAAGCGATACTGAAAGCCGCCGACAAGTTCAAAGCCGGCAAGGTCATAGCGTAGTTGCAGCTCTGAATCCCAGAGTTGAGACTGGTCAATGGTGGCAGAGGCAGAATCAATAAAACTGCGTCGCACTTGTGCCAGAGCTTGGTCGCGTGTAAGCGACGCGCCGCCGGGCAAAGAGCGCAAGCGAATGACCTCGCGTGCAAACCACTCTGCGCGGTCGTGCAATTGAAACGACTTGCCTGCATCATTTGCCGTGCGCGTAACTTGCAGGAAAAAGCCCAAACCGCCCAATGAACCATTCGCTTGCAAGCTCTGATATTGAATTTGATACTCATTGGCTTCCAGAACGCCAAAGTTGCTACCTACGAACCCTGTAGAAGACGACACGCCCGCCATAAAGCGCACATTGAAATCATCTGTGCGGTAATACAGCCCGCCATCGAGCTTACGCAAGCCTGCGCGCATTGCGGAGACTTCAGTTTCTCGGTAAGCATAACCTAAGTTGAAGAATTGGTCGAGTGTGGCTTGCGTAATACGCAGCGGATTAGGCGTCTCAGGATTAAGCAACGTTTGATTCTGACCGATGTAAGTTGGGGGCACAAACATAAAGATGTTGCCGCTCTCAAACTGATTGGCATCCATCCACTGTCCTGTAATTTTCCAGCCAAAGTTGCCCGCATAGTCCGCATAACGCAGGTTAATGTCATAAAGTGACTGTGTGCCGCCACGAACGACAAGCTCTGCGCCCGCATAATCAAATGGGTTTTTGGTCAGCATATTCACCACACCAGCATGAGCATTAGGGCCGTAAAGAGCCGCTGCGGGACCAACCACGATTTCGACAGCCGCTAAGTCGCTGGCAGGATTCGGTGCAAGCATAAATTGCGGCAAACCCAAACCCGGCAAAGTGGCTAGCCGTCCGTCAATCAGCGTGAGCATACGTGTATTAAACTGGGTATTTAAGCCGCGTGACATAATATCCACTGTGTTGATACCGCGTTCAACAAAATCAATCCCTTTGAGTTTAGCCACCGCACCCAGCGGAGAAGGACTGGCACTTTGACGCATGGCTTGAATATCTGCGGTCTCAATCATAACAGGTGCGTCAAGTTTCTTTTCAGTTCGCCCTTTCGAGGCAGTCACCACCACTTCATCAATCACACGCACTTGCTCACGCAGTTTGAAGGACAGTTGCACCGTTGCACCATCGGTCAATGTAGCCTCGAGCGTTTGGGGCTGATAACCCACATAGCGAGCGACGACCTTGTATGTGCCCGCTGGCAAATTCGGAATCTCAAATGTGCCATTGGCTTTCGTGCTGCTGCCATAACGCATGCCCTGAACGACAACACTTGCGCCAACAAGTGGTTCACCTGTCGCTGCATCAACCACCGTGCCCGTGAGCGTGGCAGTTTGACTGTATGCGAAAGTGGGAAGAAGGAAAAGTGCGTAGAAAAGCCAGTGTAGCAGTTTTTGCATTGTCATAGTTGTGGTTTTGTTTGTCGCAAAAGCTCGTAAAGCTGTGCTCTGTAAAGTGCAGGAAACTACAAATTTTATTCTGAAAAACAGCATTTCCGACTCGTGGATTGTCGAGAGCCGCACTCTCGCCACATTTCCAACCACAAGAATACAATAGGGCAAATGATTTAGCAGCGTATCGTATCTTTGCAACTTAACTTTCCAAGTTATGCTGGAAGCACGCAACCTGAACTTGACGATTGGCACAAAGGAACTCTTAACCCAGACATCATTTCGTATCGGAGACCGTGACCGAGTAGGCCTTGTTGGCGTAAATGGTGCAGGAAAATCCACGCTGCTCAAGTGGATAGCTGGCTATCCGACTGAGCAAACATTGCATGTGGAAGGTGAAATTCTCAAGTCATCCGACACGACCATCGGTTACCTGCCACAAGAAATCTCCTTTGAGGGCGATTTAGAAAAGTCAGCATTGGAGTATGTAATGGAGGCAAACGCTAGGCTTCACCAGCTCTCGAGAGAAATCGCCCGAATGGAAGTTGAACTGACTCTACCGATAGAACACGAAAGTGAAGCATATACAAGGCTAATTGAGCGTTTCTCTGACGCAACAGCAGAATTTGAGCGACTGGGTGGCTACAAGCTGCGTGCAGATGCTGAAAAAGTGCTGATAGGCTTAGGCTTTTCAGAAGACGATTTTCATAAGCCCGTGAAGGCATTTTCGGGCGGCTGGCAAATGCGACTCCTGATTGCAAAACTGCTGCTGCAAAATCCAACCTTGCTGTTGCTCGATGAGCCAACCAATCACCTCGATATGGATTCACTGCGCTGGCTGGAGAATTACCTCCTAAACTACGACGGCGCATTTGTCATCGTCTCGCACGACCGATTTTTCTTAGACAAACTCACCACCAAAACGCTGGAAATTAGTTTCAGACGCATCACGGAGTATAAAGGCAACTACTCATTCTATGAGACTGAAAAAGCCCTGCGCTATGAGCAGATGCAAGCTAAGTATGAAAACGACCTGAAAAGAATTGAGCATCTGCGTCGCTTCGTAGAGCGCTTCAAAGCAAAGGCAACAAAGGCTTCACAGGCGCAGAGCCGTATGCGAATGATTGAGAAAATTCAAGCGCAGTTGGAAGCGCCAGAGCAAGACCTGTCGCAAATTGCATTTCGCTTTCCGAAAGCAGCGCCTTCTGGCAGAATAGTATTGCGACTGGAAAATGTCTCCAAATCTTATGCGCTACCTGACCACAGTCAGAAACTGGTGCTAAAAGACATTAACCTTGAAATCGAGCGAGGGGAGCGACTGGCTCTGGTCGGCTCAAACGGCGTAGGCAAATCAACACTTTGTAAAATCATCGCAGGTGAAATTGACTTTGAGGGTCGGCGCATACTGGGGCACAATGTCAAGTATGCCTTCTTTGGGCAGCATCAAGCAGAAAGGCTCAATCCGCAGCACACCGTCTTAGAAGAAATGCTCGAAGCCGCACCAGACTCAGAAGCGCGCAAAAAAGTGCGCGACATTCTGGGCTGCTTTCTCTTTTCAGGTGACGCCGTAAATAAAAAAATCAGTGTGCTTTCAGGCGGTGAAAAATCACGTGTAGCGCTTGCGAAGTTGCTGCTGCAGGCAGCCAACTTCCTGATTTTAGATGAGCCTACGAATCATCTCGATATGCGCTCCAAAGAAATGCTCATTGAGTCGCTGGAAAACTACGACGGCACGCTCATTTTGGTCTCGCATGACCGCTATTTTCTTGATTGCCTCGTGAGCAAAGTGCTCTATCTCAAAGAGGGTCGCTTGCACATCTATCAAGGTAGCTATGCAGAGTTTTTAGAGAAGCTCGAAGCAGAACAAGCACAGATGGCGGCCCAAGCGCAGGCAAGTGCAAAAGCTGCACACGAGATGAAAAAGGAGTCAGCACCCAGAAAACCATCCGAGCCAAACAAAGACCTTCAAAAACGCTTGCAGAAGTTAGAAGCGCGCATTGAGGCACTCGAGCAAGAAAAGGCACTGCTCGAGCAAGAAATGATGAAAGAGGATTTCTACAAACACGATGCGTCGCGCCAAACGCTTGAAAAACATCGCTTGCTCTGTGAAGAGCTGGAAGGATTGTATCGTGACTGGGAAAGCATGGCGTCATAGAGATGCTGAAAATTCGTTTTGCCACTGAACAGGATGTGCCGCTCATTCTGACCTTCATCAAAGCACTTGCCGAGTATGAGCGGCTCTCGAGCGAGGTGCAAGCCACCGAAGCGCGCTTGCGTCAAACGCTTTTTGGCTCGCCGCCCGCTGCGGAAACGCTCCTCGCCTTCGAGGGTGATGAACCTGTGGGCTTTGCGCTCTTCTTCCATAACTACTCAACCTTTCTTGGGCAGCGCGGGCTGTATCTGGAAGACCTTTTTGTGAAGCCGGAGCATCGTGGCAAGGGCTACGGAAAAGCCTTGCTTGTAAGACTGGCACAGATTGCAAAAGAGCGAAACTGCGGTCGTATGGAATGGTCTGTTTTGGACTGGAATACGCCTTCAATTGAGTTCTACAAAAAGCTGGGCGCTGTGCCAATGTCAGACTGGACAACGTTTCGCCTGACGAGCGAAGCAATTGCGCGTTTGGCAGAACTCGAGTAGGGCAGCTACAAGGATAAAGAGTGGCTCTAACTTGCCGAGCAGCCAATTCTGTGTCACATCCAACGCTACGGAAACAGTAATTTGAACGACGTTGTGCTCTATCACAATGCTGCGTATATTCCACCGACTTTCAAACACCAAACCACATTTGAGCTATGCCAGAGGAAAATGCTTCACCGAGCGCATCGAACCCGGATGTGATAACCACTTCGGTAACTGTGCTAAGCAAAGCGATTTCCGAGACGACACAGACCGTTGCAAGTCTCACGCAAAACCTCGAGGTAGAAAAATTAGCCACAAGCTCCGTTGAGCTGATTGCCAAAACAGCCGAAGGACTAAGCAAGATTTTTGCAAACCTTGCGGAAACAATTGGTAACTTCTCTGCGGACTTTGCATCAGGCTCGGGCAACGCATCGGAGAATGTCTCAAAGGCTTTTTCGGCATTAGCAGAGAGCCTAAGTAAATCAACCGCAAGTCTGAGCGAAGTTGCAGGAAAGTTAGGCGAAAGTGCAAGCAAAGCTACGGAGAGCCTAAGTAAAGCACTGGGTGATGGCAGTGCAGCAAAGCCAAATTCGTAGCGCCGCTCAAAGCATTGCAACCTAATCTGCCTAAGTTCGGTTAGAGGAAAGAAAGTCTATTAACGCTTCTTTTGTGCAATGACTATGGAATTCCTGAGCACCGTTTTTTACTTCATCGTTGCCATCTTCATTTTGGTGACGGTGCACGAATTTGGACACTTTGCGGCAGCAAAGCTCTTTGGAATGCGCGTCGAGCGATTCTTCATTGGCTTTGATTTCTGGAATTTGAAGCTGTGGAGCATTCAGCGCGGTGAGACTGAATACGGCATCGGAGCTATTCCGCTTGGCGGTTATGTCAAAATTGCGGGAATGGTCGACGAAAGTATGGACACCGAATTTGCCTCTAAGCCACCACAGCCTTGGGAGTTTCGCTCCAAGCCAACATGGCAACGCTTGATTGTGATTTCGGCTGGCGTCATTATGAATATGGTGCTGGCAGCCGTGATTTTCGTCATCATTTCGCTTGCTTACGGTGAGTCGCGCACGCCTATCAAATCAGGGGTCTATGTCGAAGCAGACCGCCCGTCTGTGTTCAAAGAAATGGGATTTCGCACTGGCGACCTGATTGTGGAGGTCAATGGTCAGCCCGTCAAATACTGGGAGGAAGTCTTAGACCCCGAACTCTTTACCAACCGCACCCTGACTTACACGGTAAAGCGTGGTGAAGAGCTGATTAAGCTCGATGCGCCATCCGACATGATGACCCGCATCAACGATGCCAAAGGAGAGGGGCTGCGTCCTATCACGCTACCCATCGTGGGAGAACTGGTCAGCGGTTATCCAGCCGAGAAGATTGGGCTAAGGAAGGGCGATAAAATTCTGCGCGTGGCAGGTCAGCCAATTGTAGACTGGTCCGACCTTGTGCGTATCGTGGGTGAAAATGCAAATAAAGAAATTTTGGTAGAGTGGGTAACTCCGCAAGGTGAGATGAAGCAAGCTAACGTAACCCCAAATAGCAGCGGAAAAATTGGTATCACCGTCGCGCCAGCGGAGCGTGAATACTTAAAGCTCGGTTTCTTCGAGAGCATCATGGCGGGAATTCAGCAAACAGGCAAAATGACCGTGATGACCATCAAGGGTTTTGGCAAGCTGCTTACAGGTCAAGAAGACATTCGCAAATCAGTGGGAGGACCGATTAAGATTGCCAAACTGGCAGGACAGACAGCCGAACAAGGGGCAGGTAGTTTTCTCTTTTTCTTGGCAGTGCTGTCTATTTCGCTGGCGTTCCTCAACATCCTGCCCATTCCTGCGCTGGATGGCGGACAATTTGTAATGAACGCTGTAGAGGGCGTGATGGGCAGGGAACTGCCACTCAAGACAAAGATGGCAATTCAACAAATTGGTTTTACAGCCTTGCTCATTTTGATGGCATTTATTTTCGTCAATGATATTATCAATCCGTAACGAGCAAGCGTGTGGTAAGCAAAAAGATATCCCTGTATGCAGCATCGCATTATGCTCTTTCAGCTAGCCCATGGGCGCAGCGGCGACAAAGGCGATACCGTAAATGTCGGCATCATTGCACGCCGCCCTGAGTTTTATGAAATCCTAAAAAGCGAACTGACGCCCGAATTGGTCAAGGCGCATTTTGGTTCAATGGTGAAAGGCAAGGTAGAACGGTATGAAATGCCAAACATTGGCGCGCTGAACTTTCTGCTATATGAAGCACTGGGCGGTGGTGGCACAAAGTCGCTTAAGTTAGATGCGCAGGGCAAAACTTACGCCGCTGCCTTATTGCGTCTCTTCCTCACACTGGATGACGAGCAATACCCGCAAATCAAACCCTTGCTAAAAACACAGTAATTTACCTGAAAGGTGGAAGCGCAGAGTGGCGGTTCTCCCGATAGCCAAGAGCAAGCAAGACAACTGCTTCTCGGAGCTCTCGATAGCAGTTCAGTTTTCTGCCAGCATTTGAAAATCAGGTTCAGACTTCAAGAAGAGAGCATTTGTGCGATGGACGCTGCCTAAGGTAGCTTATGGCTTCCTAAATCTGATTTCAACTTTGCGAATCTCACTGCCTTGCTTTATCTTTGCTGCCTATCTTCGCCAATCATTGCTTTCCGAGTTGGAAGCGCGGGGTAGCGACTCTCCCGATGATTGATGAACCAACAAAAGCAG